>NZ_JACRWH010000024.1:0-28094 GCF_014306155.1 Holdemanella hominis
TATTCAAGAAAAATAATTGCATGGACATTATCAAGAACATTGGAAGTGGAAGAAGTATTGAAATGTATAGAGATGGCTAGAAAGCGGAGAAAAACAGCGAATCCTGTAATTATTCATTCGGATAGAGGAGTACATTATACAAGCAAACTTTATAAAAAATTAACGGCAGGACTGATTCTAAGTTATTCAAAAAAAGGCACACCATGGGATAATGCATGTATAGAATCTTTTCATTCAGTAATTAAAAGAGAATGGTTAAATCGTACTTTGATTTATGATTATGATCATGCATATGATTTGTGTTTCGAATATATTGAAACATTCTACAACACGATACGAATCCATAGCCATTGCGGTTATGAATCACCAAATCAATATGAGAATAATTATTATTCAAAACATTAGAATTTAAAATTTATCTATTTTATGAGTCCTTTTTCTTGACGTAGTACCACATCAATATCTTTAAACACTGATAATAACGTTATACATTGCTTATATGTCCTAACACAATTATATCCACATAATTGAACTTCACTAAAATCTCTTTTATCATCAACAAATATTTTCATAGTAAGAATACCTCATCTTACATTTCTTCTAATCTTCGAATAATCGATTCAGTTCTATTATTAATCACTATCGCTAATTTCTTCAATGTTTCAAACAGTTCTTCCCATGTCATATTAAAATCAATCATTAGTTCTTTTCTCAATTTTCTATTATAATAAACATCTTCTAACATAAACTTTCTTTTATACTCTTCAAATGATATATTTCCATAACTCCTTTTGATGCTTATCCAATTATCTTCAATCACCATCAAAGCTCTTATACCATCATCTAAAAGCCATTTACATTTTGGCAAATACCCAAATCTTTTAGGTATAATATGAAACGCACCAATTTTATGAGCACTCTCTACATAAAATAATACATCTTCGTTAGTAAATATCTTTCGATAATGCTCTTTTGTTGATTTTAAACAAAACCATTCTTTTCTAAGGTATTGAGCACGATTATTGTCCATATTTAAATAGTCCTCATCCTTTTCTGATATTACAAATCTTTTGAAATCACTAACATAATAATTATTATTATTTTCTATATCATACTTTCTACACATTTCTTTAATATAGTAATAAGGAGAGCTAAAAAATGTATCAGGTTCTAAATCTTTGTTATTATCATTTAACCAATTTAACTTTTTATATGCTCTATATGCACATTCACATCTATCTCTATCTATCATTTCTTCATTAGATAACATTCTATATTTCATCAACTTTGTAATTGGGTCATACTGATTTAACTCGCTATTTTCATTAATTAAATTCTCTTTATAATCTATCATCATTTTTTCTCCTGATCTTTATAATTCGTTACATAGTATTCTGTATAAATTTTAATTGCATTAAACGGAATGTATAATTCTAAAGCGAATGAACTTTGAATTGCCAATATATTCTCTCTAATCATTCGTATCTTTTTAGTATCGTTTAATTCGTTATTATCAAGAACTGACAGTAACGAACTTAAGAAATATTCCTCATCAGTATCTAAAACATATACTCTGCTTGGGGTCCTATCTATGAACTCATATTCAAGCAGTTCCTTTTCAACTCTGGGCAAAGATTTAATTTCTCTTATTACATTATCTTGTTTAACAATATTCATTATCTTTCCTTTGTTCTTTTATATCTTTTGTAGTTTGTAGAGTCTTTATTTTTATACATAACTTCATCCTTCTTTTAACTTACAATTCCCATGCTTCTTCATTAATGTCAATCCATTCATTCTCAAAAAGTATTGCATTTTTAACTTCTTCTTCACCTTCATTTTCATAAATTAAATCCAAGTATTCTTTATTCATATTTATCACCTCTTCATCATTTTATCTTATTTTAGCTTGCAACGCAACTATTATGTACATCATTATATGATGCTATTAATGTACGTTAATTAACTCGGAGATATAATACATAAAAAAAATCACTTTTATATAAAGTGATTTCTTTTATTCTATTCTTTTTTTTCTAGATATTCTTCTACTAATTTATATATATCTTGCTTTATATCTTTATTCAGTTTATTCATATAGGGTGTTAACTTTTCGTTATTCATATATACATCAACTAAACATTTAAAAACTTCTTTATCGCTTAGTTTAACTTCTAGATTATCAATAGATATTCTTTTAGATACCAAAATTTTTAAAAATCTCTTATTTATATAGTATTCATTTAACCCCTCTATATCTAGTAATAATTTTGATAATAACAAAAGAGGGCGTAAAGAAGGATTATCTCCTAAATCGTTTTCTGATTCTAAGATAAATTCGACACTAGAATTATCAAATTTTACTGGAGTAATTATATTTTTATAATTTCTTGCATGTCTAGAAGCTTCATTAAATACATCAATACATTTTTCAATCTCTTTTGAATAAGTAACTAAATTGTCAATTTTTTTTGCAGTTGTTATACAATATCGATATTTATACATATACTTAATCACCCACCTAAAATTTAAAATATCATAAAAGTACTTAAAATTCAATATGATAGTCATCTTGTTAAATTTCTTTAGCACTTTCTATCATAATCTCCTCACAAATAGTGAATAATTCTTTTTCATAATATCCTAAAGTTTCCACAATCTCTCCACTTAATAAACAAACTATCAAATATTTAAAGCCATAATATTCGTCAGCTTGTTCACAATATATATACTTCCTATCATTAAATTTGCATTCAAAGTATAGAATTTCTTTTTCTCCAACTAATCGCTTATTATACTTCAATGGACATATATTGTTAAAAATAATAGGATTATCTGTACCTTTAGCACTATAGTTTTCTATTAAGCAAACATCACTTAATACCAAGACACAATCATATTCAATTCCCAACAAATATTTAGCTACCTTGCTTTTCATATGCAACGCATAAATCGGATAATCCATTTTTAAAAGTGCTTCATAATCTATACTATATCTCCCCTTATTTGTGTAATGAGGAAGTTATTTTATATCATCTATGTTTTCCAATGCCAAGTTATTGTTATTTATTCTAAAGCAAAAATAATCATATTTACTTACACTATTCATGTCATTATCATCACGCCATTTTCTCCATCCATTTTTAGACTTTAAAGAAAATCCAATCAAGCTAAACTTTGGTATATTTAAATTTTTATCATTTTTAAATAGTTCTCTATCATAATGCTCAGAACCAAAATAAACATACATATTAGTATCTAGTTTTTTTTCCATTTTTTCACCTTTTTTCTATACACTCATTATAACCTATTAATTTTAAAAAAATGGCATACAATTTTGCATACCATTTTACAAGTCAATATTCTACTTTTTAAAATTCTAGGCGCAAATCAGGCGTAAAAACAAACAATTCAAACTTATTTATACTTCAAATAAGCCTTTAATTATCGTGTTTTTTTTATTATTTCTTCATGTGCGGAAAGTGAAGAACTTCCTTTTCGTGCAACTAAAGATTTGGATATTGCTTTAATTGTTGAATCCATTACATATGAATTTGGCAAAGCGTTTTGGAAATATATTAAAGAAGCCGAGTATTCACATATAAATAAGAGTACTCAAAATGCTCAATTTTATCGTTTCACATCACCGAAAAGTAATGAATATCCATTTATGATCGAAATTTTTTCAAGAAATCCAGACTATATAATTTTAGAGGATGATGCATATCTAACTCCACTTCCAATAGATGAAGAAGTATCAAGTTTATCAGCAATTCTTTTAAATGAAGAGTATTATGAATTGTTGAAAACTGGACAAATAATTGTAGATGGAATTCCGGTGCTTAGACCAACATGCTTGATACCATTTAAGATGAAAGCTTATCTTGATCTGTCTATGCGAAAGAAAAGTGGGGAACATGTCGATAGTAAAAATATAAAGAAACATAAAAATGATGTTTTTCGATTAGCTCAAGTGATTGCATTAGATACTAGACAAATGGTTAGTGCAGAAATTCTAGAAGACATGAAGCAATTTTTGGGATTGGTTGAAAATGATAATGTAGATTTAAAGACAATAGGGATAAAAGAAATTTCATATAAAACAATGATTGAAATACTATATCGATGTTATTTTACAAAGGATTAATACATATTATTTCAATAATTTGACCTTGTATACTTTAGTACATTGGCTTTAGCGGGTGTTACTTTCTAAAAAAACTGTATTTAATATGAAAATTTATTATTAGACTAAAAGAAGAGATCGATTTGTGATCTCTTCTTTAATCTATATTGGAGTTTTGAACAATGAAGTTACAAAATGAATGCACAGCAGGAGGTGCATATCTATTTTTTACTGTAGCCATATAAATAATACGTTTCTTTTGTGGATTCTTGATTTTTAACTTCTTTAAATGGAAATGATCAATCATGGGAATGTTTGGTACAACTGCTACACCATAGTTAATATCAACTAAACCAAGGATGGCGCTGTCTTCTTTGACTTCAAACAGAATGTTTGGATCGATATTGTTGGAATGAAATAAATCATCAATCAATGGTCTTAATCCACTGTGCTTACTATAATAAATAAAATATTCATTTTGAAGTTCCTGCAAATCAATTTCATTCTTTAAAGCCAATGGATTTAATTTTGATACTACGACAACTAATTCTTCCGTTGTGATGGGAACAAAATTGATATTATTTCGATTTTCTTGATAGGAACAAAGAACTAAATCGTACTTTTCTTCTTCAAGACCATCCAATAAGGCGCTTGTGCTTCCTTGTTTTAAAGTGAATTTAATCTTACTATTGTTTTTATCAAAGTGGAAATGTTGAATTAAATGTGGAACATAACGATATCCAAGTGTATAAATAAAAGCTAGGTTGATCCATCCTTGATTAGGGGAAGTGATGACATCAATCTTTTTTTGTCCAAGTTCAATTTCACTCAAGCCTTTTGTGACATATTCATAGAAAATTTTACCATATTTTGTTAGACGAATGTTTCTTCCTTGTTTTTCAAATAAGTAACAATTTAATTCGTTCTCTAATTGCGAAATGGCATGGGAAAGGGAAGGCTGAGTGATATCTAACATGTTGGCAGCTTGTGTATAGTGTTCAGTTTCAGCAAGCATTTTAAAGTAATATAAATGGTTAAGATTCATGGTATCCTCCTAGATTTAGTATAAATGAATGTATAGAAAAAATCTATAAATAAATAGATAAAACGTAATTGTTTCAATATGTTTAAAAAATTATAATAAAGATGTCTTGTGAATTAGTTAACATTTAGGAGGGAAAAATGGGAAAGTTTAATTCATTATTTCAACCATTAGAAGTCAGAAGATGTACAATTCCAAACCGTATTGTTATGACTCCAATGGGGACAAACTTCGCAGAAAACACAGGGGAAATGAGTTTTTTGCACATTGATTATTATGAACAAAGAGCACAAGGTGGAGCTGGTTTAATCATCGTTGAAAACGCATGTGTTGATTATCCGGCAGGATCAAATGGAACAACTCAGTTACGTTTAGATTTAGATAGCTACATTCCTAGAATGTTCAAATTAACGGAAACAATCCACAAACACGACACTAAGATTGCCGTTCAGTTAAACCATGCAGGTGCAAGTGCTGTTGCTGAAAGAATCAACATGCAGCCAGTATCTGCTAGTGATTTACCAAATAAAAAAGGTGGAGCAATTCCTCGTCCTTTGACAAAAGATGAAATTTATTCAATCGTTGAAAGCTATGCCAAAGCGGCTAAGCGTGCTCAGATTGCTGGATTTGATGCTGTTGAAATCCACTGTGGACACTCTTATTTAATTAGTCAGTTCTTATCACCATTAACGAATAATAGAACAGATGAATTTGGCGGAAGCTGTGAAAACCGTGCGCGTTTTGCATCGTTGATTTTAAAAGCTGTACGTGAAGCAGTTGGACCATTCTTCCCAATCTTGATTCGTATTAGTGCAGATGAATTCTTACCAGGTGGAAATACATTGGAAGATACTTTACATTTATTAGAATACTTCCAAGAAGAAGCTGATATTATCGATGTTTCTTGTGGACTTGTAGATTCAATTCAATACCAAATTGATGCCAACTACTTAAAAGATGGTTGGAGAACTTATTTGGCGACTGCGGTTAAGGAAAAATTCAATAAACCAGTTATTACAGTAGGTAATATTCGTGATCCAAAAGTCGCAAATAAAATTATTGAATCTGAACAAGCAGACTTCATCGGTTTAGGACGTCAATTTGTAGCGGATCCTCAATGGCCATTAAAAGTGAAAGAAGGACGTTTAGATGAAGTTCGTAAATGTATTTCTTGTAACATCGGATGTAGTGGTCACCGTATTGGATTAAATCGTCCAATCCGTTGTACAATCAACCCTAGTGTAAATGAAGGGGAAGCTTATAAGAATCAAAAAGTAAAGAAACCATGTAATGTTGTCGTTATTGGTGGAGGTACTGCAGGTCTTGAAGCCGCATGTACAGCTGCAGAAGTAGGGTGTATGACATTCTTAATTGAAAAAGAAGATCATTTAGGTGGATTGAGTGTTGAAATTTCTAAAATTCCAGAAAAGAAACGTTTAAGAGATTTTCCAGACTACTTGATTCGTCGTGCTAGTAAATTGAAAAACTTAATCACATTCACAAATACAGAAGCTACAATTCCATTGGTAGAAGCTTTAAAACCAGACGTAATTGTCAACGCAACAGGATCAACTCCTTTATTACCTCCAATTACTGGATTGCGCGAAAATATTGATCGTCCACAAAGCGGCGTAAAAGGAATCTTAGGCATGATCAACAATATCGATAACTATCCAATGGATATGGAAGGAAAAAAAGTTGTTGTTGTCGGTGGGGGAGCCGTAGGTCTTGATGTAGTTGAATTCTTCTCAAATCGTAAGGCTGATGTTTCTATCGTAGAAATGCTTCCAGTTGTAGGTAAAGATTTAGATATCGTTACTAAAGTAGGTACATATGCATTATTAGAAAAGAATCATGTAAATATCTTAACATCAACAGCACTGCAAGAAGTTCATCCAGATCACTTTATTGTAAAACGTAATGATCAAAACGAACAATTAGACTTTGATTATGGATTCGTTTGTTTAGGAATGCGTAGCTATTCACCATTGATGAAAGACTTAACAGAAAGTTTTGAAGACAAAAACGTAGAAATCGTTAATATTGGTGATAGCGTTCGTGCTCGTCGTATCATTGATGGTACTGCAGAAGGACGTAACATTTTAAACACATTAAAAACAAAGGGATACTTAGAATAAAATCACTTTAGGAGGAAAAGAACATGAGTGAAAGAATTACAGGACACACAGAATTAATTGGGTTGATCGCATACCCTATTCGCCATTCATCATCACCAAAGATGCACAATGAAGCGTTCGCAAAATTAGGTTTAGATTATGCTTATCTTGCATTCGAAGTAGATAATGATACTTTGGAAGATACAGTTAAAGGTTTTAGAGCTATGAAAGTTCGTGGATGGAACGTATCAATGCCTAACAAAACTGTTATCGGAAAATACTTAGATAAATTGACTCCAGCTGCTGAAATGTGTGGAGCTGTAAATACAGTAGTAAATGACAATGGTGTATTAACAGGAACTATTACAGATGGTGTTGGATACATGAAAGGTTTAAAAGATGCGGGAATCGATGCGATTGGTAAGAAAATGACTATTGCTGGAGCTGGTGGAGCTGCAACAGCTATTGAAATTCAAGCTGCATTAGATGGTGTTGCTGAAATTTCAATCTTCAACCGTAAAGATAAATTCTGGGCAAATGCTGAAGAAACTGTTGAAAAAATCAACAAAAACACAAACTGTAAAGCTAAATTATTTGATTTAGATGACAAAGAAGCATTGCGTAAAGAAATTGAATCAAGTTACATCTTAACAAATGCGACTGGTATGGGCATGAAACCTTTAGAAGGACAAACTTGGTTACCAGATACTTCATTCTTACGTGAAGACTTGATTGTAACAGATACAGTGTATGCACCTGCAAAAACTAAATTGTTGGAAATGGCTGAAAGTGTTGGATGTAAAACATTAAATGGTTTCCCAATGATGCTTTACCAAGGTGCTGCAGCATTCGAACTATGGACTGGAAAAGAAATGCCAGTCGATCACATTAAAAAAGTAATGGGATTTGATTTTTAATTAGAGAGTATAGGAGAAAAGAGAATATGAAAGATAAAAAATATTTACCTTCCGTCCTTATTATGTACTTGAACTACTTTATTCATGGTGTTGGATGTTCAGTACTTGGACAAGCTGTGATTAAAGAATCACTTGCGACAAGCTGGGGATGTGACCCAATGTCAATCACAAAAATTTCAGCTGCATTAGGACTTGGACGTTTAGTCGCTCTTCCTTTTGCGGGTCCATTATCGGATAAATTGGGACGTAAAATTTCTATGTTTATTGGTGGATTAAGTTATGCTGTATATATGATTGGTTTAGTCTTCGCATTTAATGCAGGAGCAAACGGAGGATATACAATTGCCTATGTATGTGCCATCGTTGGTGGTATCGCAAACTCATTCTTGGATACAGGAATCTATCCTGCCGTTGCAGAGGCAATTAGCGATGCACCTGGTGTTGCAACAATGGGAATCAAATTCTTCATTTCAGTTAGCCAAATGTTCTTGCCATTCTTCTTAGGTATGGCTGTAAGCACAACAGCGACTGGAGCTACTTCTTATAATCGCTTATTCTGGGTTTGTGGAATTGCTTATCTAGTACTTGCAGCGTTGATTCTATTCTGCCCGATGCCAGATACAGATTCAGCAAATGGAGAAAAGAAACAAGGCTTAATTGCCAGCATGAAAGAAACACACTTCTCAATTGAATCTATCGCAATGATTTTAATCGGATTTACTTGTACAGGAACATTCCAATTATGGTTAAACTGTGCACAAAACTTTGCGAAAGATGTTGCAGGATGGGCTGATCCTAGCGCTATGCAGACATACTATTCAATGGGAACTATGATTGCTTTAGTCGTGACTTCATTCTTAACTCGTAAAATTAAAGATGTTCGTTTCATCTTGGCGTATCCAGCTATTTGTTTAGCTATGTTGATCATTGTATTGGTTGCTCCAAGTCAGACAATGTGTACAATCGGTGCATTCGTAATTGGATGGGCTGGTGCCGGTGGATTACTACAAATTGCTACATCCGTATGTAATATGATCTTCCCTAAAATTAAAGGTACAGTAACTGCATTGGTTATGATTGCTTCAAGTCTATGTAACTATACAATCTTAACAGCTGCAGGTAACATGACACCAAGTGGCGTTATGACAATGAATATTGTATTAACCGCAGTTGGTGTATTACTTGGATTATACGTAAATTTACGATACAAAAATTTAGTTGCGCAAGATTAATTATGAATAAAATGCGGTACAAAAGTACCGTGTTTTTGCTAAAATAATGAAAAAAAGGATGTGATAGATTGAAAGTTATAAAACTGCTCGACGACAAGTTAGAGGAAATTCTACTTATTGTATTGCTTGTGGCAATGGCATGCATTATGGGAATTCAGGTGTTCTGTCGCTATGTACTGAATTTTTCTTTAAGCTGGTCTGAAGAACTCACAAGATACATGTTTATCTGGTCTTGTTTTATCAGTATTAGCTACTGCATTAAACGATGGATTTCCATTAAGGTTGATCAAGTTATCAATATGTTTCCTAAAAAAGCTTATGTATTTGCACAATTATTGTTAAATATATTGTTATTTGTACTCTTCTTTTATTTGAGTATTCATGGATACAAATTTTTGATGTTATCAATTGCCTCAAAACAGACAAGCCCTGCTTTACAACTTCCAATGCCATACGTTCAATGTGCGCCATTTGTTGGATTTGTTTTGGCCACAATACGTTCTTTTCAACAAATTATATGTGAAGTAGAGAATGTGAAACGTATGTTGAATAATGAGAAAATTATTGATCAAGATCCAAGGGAGGGAAGATAATGTTAGCTATTGCCGTATTTATATTATTTGTTGTGCTTTTATTATTGTCCGTTCCTATATCATCTACTCTTAGTATTGTTTCTTTGGCCCCATCTATATTAGATCCTAACTTTACTATTTCACCAGAATACATTATTCGTGCTATGTTTGGAGGAATTGATTCCTTTCCGCTATTAGCCGTTCCTATGTTTGTGCTTTCTGGTATCTTGATGGCAAAAGGTGGCGTAAGTAAAAAATTATTTGATGTGTTTTCTTTCTTTATTGGAAAAAGAACTTCCGGAATGCCATGTGCTGCGATTATCACATGTCTATTCTATGGTGCTATTTCAGGAAGTGCTCCTGCAACAGTTGCAGCTGTAGGTAGTATGACGATTCCTTTGCTTGTAAAACTTGGTTATGATAAGACGTTTGTCACAGCCATTGTTGCGGTTGCAGGAGGCCTTGGCGTCATCATTCCACCAAGCATTCCATTCATCTTATATGGTATGGCAAGTGGTACGAGTGTAGGAAGAATGTTTATGGCCGGTATTGTTCCAGGCTTATTGATTGCTGCATTATTAATGATTTATGCCTTCTACTATTGTAAAAAGCATGGAGAAGATAAAGATAAAATCAATGCAGAAGTAAATGCTCTTCATGATAAAGGATTTAAGAAAGTGTTCTTTGATAGCTTTTGGGCACTACTTACACCTGTCATCATTTTAGGATGTATCTATTCGGGTGTGGCAAGTCCGACAGAAGCGGCCGTTATCTCAGTTTTCTATGCTTTATTTCTTTCGTTATTTATCTATAAATCTTTGCATGTAAAAGATTTATATGATGTATTTGTAGAATCTATCAAAACATTTGCACCAATCTTATTTATTCTTGCCTCGGCCGTTGCATTTTCAAGAATTATTACACTACTTCAAATTCCGGATACAGCGGCAAACTTTATTTTGAATACAATTCATGGAAAAGTAGCTGTATTGATTGTAATCAATATCTTGTTGTTGATTGTAGGTATGGTAATGGATACAAGCCCCGCTATCTTGATTTTGACACCAATCCTACTTCCAATTGCTCAAAGTGTTGGTGTAGATTCGGTACACTTTGGAATCATTATGGTTGTGAACTTAGCCATTGGCTTTGTGACACCACCAATTGGAATCAATTTATTTGTAGCTAGTTCTCTAGTGGATATTCCAGTAATGAATATTGCGAAAAAAGCATTGCCATTGATTGGTTTCTTCTTTATCGCTTTGTTATTGATTACATTTATTCCACAAATTTCACTGGCATTAGTCGCATAGGAGGTACGTATGAAAAAAATAGTATCAATTTTAATTTCTATGATAACTGCCTTTTCATTAACGGCTTGTGTTGCTAAAGAAGATGATCCTGCAAAGGCAAGTCAATCTTTTCCTTGGATCATTGCCAATGATTCACCAGCCGATACAGTAACGGGTATTTTCACAAATAAGTTTGTTGAAGAAGTAGAGCGATTATCGAATGGACAAATTCAAATCAAAGCTTATCACAACGGCACTGTTGGTGGGGATAGAGAGCTTGTAGAAAGCTGTATAAATGGAGATATCCCATTTGTAGTACAAAATACGGCTCCTCAAGCTAACTTTATCGCAAAATTAGCGATTTTCGATTTACCTATGGCTTATACGAATATTGAAGATTTAAGAAGTACTTTAGATGATGAAGAGTTTATGAAATTAATCAATAAAGTATATTCTGAACATAGTGTAAGATTGCTTGCGATGAGTGATCAAAACTTCCGTGTCATGACGACAAATAAAAAGATTGAGTCTATAGAAGATTTTAAAGGGCAAAAGATTCGTACAATGGAAAACAAGTATCACTTAGCCTTCTGGCAGGAAATTGGAGCGAATCCTACGCCAATGGCCTTTAGTGAAGTGTACATTGGTTTGCAGCAAGGAACGATTGATGCGCAAGAAAATCCATATGAAGTCATTGTATCTGGAAAAATCTATGAGCAACAGGATTATGTTGTGAAGACCAATCATTTACCACATTTACTTTCTATGATCGTTAATGAAGATTTTTATAATCATTTGTCAGATAAGGACAAAAAGATTGTAGATCAAGCAGCCCAAAATGCACGTGATTATTCGCGTGAACAATGTGATAAACGTGTATCGAATCGTTTAAATATCATTAAAGAGAGTGGTACACTAGAAATCAATTTATCACAAGAAGTTTTAAATGAAATGAGAAACCGTTCAAGTTCAATTTATGAAGATATCAGACAACAAGTCGGTGATGCGTTGTTTGATGCATATACAAAAAATATGAATAAAGGAGAATAAAAAATGAATACGGTAACAATGAAAAATGTTGAATTTGGTGCAGGTGTACCAAAGATTTGTGTTCCTATTTGTGGAAAGAGTAAAGAAGATGTTTTAGAACAAGCTAAAATTATTCTTGATACACCAGCTGATATTATTGAATGGCGTATGGATTGGTTTGATGGTGTTGAAGACACAAATGAAGTAGTTGAAATGGCAAAAGAATTGCGTGAAGCATTTAAAGAAACTCCAGTATTAGCTACTTTCCGTTCTAAAAAAGAAGGTGGAGAATTAGAAGTATCTACTGAATACTACGTAGAATTAAATTGTGCAGTTGCCAAAAGTGGATATGTAGATGCAGTGGATGTTGAATTATATACTGGGGATTCAGAAGTTGAAACGATTGTAACGACAGCGCATGAAAATGGAGTAAAAGTAATCATGTCGAACCATGACTTCTTTAAAACACCATCTAAAGAAGAAATCATTTCTCGTTTGTGTGCTATGCAAGAAAAGGGTGCAGACATTCCTAAGATTGCAGTTATGCCTCAATCTAAAAAGGATGTATTGACATTATTATCGGCTACAAATGAAATGGTAGAAGAACATGCCGATCGTCCAATCATCACAATGTCTATGGCAGCAACTGGTGTAATTTCTCGTTTAGCTGGTGAAGTGTTTGGTTCTTGTTTAACTTTTGGTGCAGCTAAAAAGGCGAGTGCTCCAGGTCAAATGGGTGTAAATGATCTTAAGACAGTTCTTGAAACTTTACATAAAAGTCTATAATTTTTAAAGGTGGGTCATTCCCATCTTTTTTATTATTGACAACAGATATCAAAATGATATCATATAGGTATCAGGAGGTGCTTATCGTGACAGAAAAAGTTTTAAGCAACAAAAAGAATGGCATGGCCATGATGATATTGTGGATCGTTTTATATCTTGTAGCCTTGTTGGTGACAATATTTGGTGCAGCATTAGTTTGGCCATTCTTTATTATTGGTGTTGTATGGCTATGTATTGGTTGGATTCCATTTCTTGGTTTAAAAGTATTAAAGCCACAAGAAGCTTTAGTCTTAACTTTGTTTGGTAAATATGTAGGTACTTTAAAAGATGCTGGATTCTACTATGTTAATCCTTTTTGTCAGGCTGTGAATCCTGCCGCAAAGACAAAATTAAATCAGAGTGGCGATGTGGATGATGGTACGAAGAAAAGTATTTTCCAAGCTCAAAATAATGGAACGGTAGAAATGGCTTCTAAAAAAGTATCTTTGAAAATCATGACTTTAAACAACAACCGCCAAAAGATCAATGATTGTTTAGGAAATCCTGTTGAGATTGGAATTGCCGTTATGTGGCGTGTGACAGATACCGCAAAAGCTGTATTTAATGTAGATAACTATAAGGAATATCTTTCTTTACAATGTGATAGTGCATTAAGAAATATTGTGCGTATTTATCCTTATGATGTAGCTGAAAATGTAGATACAACAGGAGATGGTATTGCCGATGAAGGAAGTCTTAGAGGTTCTAGTGAAGTGGTTGCCTCTAGAATTCGTGATGAAATTCAAAGCAAAGTAAAAGATGCAGGCATTGAAATCATTGAGGCCAGAATCACATACTTGGCTTATGCACCAGAAATTGCAGCGGTAATGTTACAAAGACAACAGGCAAGTGCTATCATTGATGCACGTAAGATGATTGTGGATGGAGCTGTTGGTATGGTTGAAATGGCATTGGATCGGTTGAATGAAAATGGGGTTGTAGAATTGGATGAAGAAAGGAAAGCGGCTATGGTTTCTAACTTGTTAGTCGTACTTTGTGCAAACCATGATGCGCAGCCAGTTGTCAATTCTGGTAGCTTGTATTAATGGAAAAGAAACAGATTCCTTTGCGTCTTTCAAAAAAATTGTATGATCAAATTGCTTCATGGGCAGAAGATGATTTTCGCAGTGTCAATGGACAAATTGAATATTTGTTGACAGAGTGCGTGAAACAAAGAAAAAAGAATGGCAAATACGTCAGTGATACGATGGATGAGCCTATTGAATTGGATATTAAGTAAGAGAGTGTAGAAATACATTCTCTTTTTAATATAAAAAAGTTTATAAACTGAGATAGTTTTTAAGGTATACCATGAAAAACTATTTAAAACATATAACAATTTTTGGTATACTTGTAATAAAGAAGGTGATGTTGTGATTATTAATAGACCAAATTATATAGAAGTTATAACTCCATTCATTGGTCAACCATTAGTGAAAATCTTATCTGGCATAAGGCGTTGTGGAAAATCAACAATCTTTGAGATGTTGAAAGAAGAATTGATTTTGCGAGGTGTTGAAGAGAAATGTATTATCAGTAAAAGATATACAGATATGGATATAGCGCAAAATATTACGGCTAAACAAATGTATGATGAACTTGTTTGTGCAACAAAGGATAATGCATATTCATATTTGATTTTAGATGAGATTCAAGAAATATCGGGATGGGAAAAAGCGGTGAATTCTTTGTTAGAAAAAGGAAATTTCGATATTTATGTTACTGGATCAAATTCAAAATTAATGTCGAGTGAAATCTCAACTTATCTAACCGGAAGATATGTACAAATACCTGTATATACGTTGTCGTTTAGTGAGTACTTAAAATTTAAATCTAAGAGTCAATTATCAAAAAGAGAGTTGCTAAATAAGTATATACGATTTGGCGGTTTTCCTGTTGTCGCATTAAATGAGTATGAATCAAATACGGCATATCAAATTGTGAATGGTATATATTATACCGTTGTTTCTAGAGATATCGTAAATCGTCATCGCATTCATAAACAAGAATTGTTTGATCGTGTTGTAAAATATGTGGTAGAAAATACAGGCAAGACATTCTCGGCAAATTCAATTTCTAAATTTTTAAAGAGTGAGAATCGACAACTTTCAAATGAAAGTATATATAATTATTTAAGATGGTTAGAACAAGCCTTTATTATTTATCCTTGTAGGCGATATGATTTACAGGGTAAAAACATTTTGAAAACACAAGAAAAATATTATTTGGCCGATGTTTCATTGAAATATGCCTTGTTTGGATATAATCGAAATATGTTAGATGCTGTAATGGAAAATATTGTATATTTAGAACTAAAAAGACGTGGCTATGATGTATACGTTGGAAAATTAGGATCTAAGGAAATCGATTTTGTCGGTATTTTAAGAGATGAAAAAATCTATGTACAAGTCTGTATTCAATTACCTGAAAATTCAGATCGTGAAACTGCGAATTTGAAGGATATCCCAGATAATTATCCTAAGTATGTTGTAACATTGAATGATTTAGACGTTGGAAACGATGAGGGAATTAAAATCGTACATCTGCAAGATTTCTTATTGCAAGATTGATGGATATAATAGTCATTTTGATCGAGTTGTATATTGTAATGTATATATAAAAAACATAAAATACTCTAAAAATAGGAGGTAAATAATTTATGTATACAAACAATTATTCAAATTCAGTAAGTACAAATTCATTATATAAAGTATACAGTTGGATGATGGTAGGCCTTGGAATTACGGCAATCACTTCGGCCTTGTTGTATGCTTCTGGCATATTCATGCTTATTATTCAGATTCCAATGATTTCATTATTGTTGTTCATCGTACAAATTTCGTTAACGATTTCAATGGGACGTCAATTATCACGTAATACACCCGCTTCTAAGATGAAGACGATGTTTATTGTGTATTCACTTACAATGGGAATCAATATGACATCATTGGCTTATGTATATAGTGCTGGACAGATTGCAGCAGCCTTTGGCATTAGCGCTATCTACTTTGCATGTTTAGCTATTATTGGAAAGACGACTAAAATGGATCTTAGTAAAGTGGGAAACATTTGTTTGATTGGTTTGATTGCGATGATTTTTAGTCAATTTTTCTTCATGCTATTTAGAGTTAGCATGGATGTACGCTTATGGAGCGTGATTGGCCTATTATTATTTACCGGACTTACAGCTTGGGATATACAAAAAATGAATTATATGTTGAATGGGTATGAAGATGAAAAGATATCGATTTATATGGCGTTACAGCTTTATTTAGATTTCTTGAATATCTTCTTATACATTTTACGATTATTAGGACGTAGAGATGATTGATTCATCTCTATTTTTTATAGTTGACAATGTAAACTAATATTGTATACTTTAATAGTTCACTGAATGAACTAAAGGAGTATGTATGAAATTATTAAAGAAAATAGGAATTACTATATTATGTTTATTATTGATTTGTGGAATAGGAATTGTTTGTCTGTTTCATAATGAATATAGCTCATTAAAATCATTAAAAAAAATTGATGCTTATCCAATGTATACAATGGATTATAGTGCGGATTATGGATTGGATGAGTTTTTAGAAAAAGGTGCAAACAATGATAAAGAGCTTGTCGAATTTGTGGTGAATCATGTAATGAAGGGGTTACCATTAAGTATTAAGATTCCAGATTTAGGTTGTTCTACATTTATTGCACAAAATAAAGATTCAGGATATCTATTTGGACGCAACTTTGATATGGATTATTCGCCAAGTGTATTGGTAAAGACAAAGCCTAAAAATGGGTATGCTTCTGTTTCAATGGTGAATTTAGGATTTGTAGGATATAATGAAAAACATTTACCAGATACATTAAAGGATTCATTGGTAACTTTGGCAGCACCTTATGCACCACTCGATGGAATGAATGAAAAAGGTCTTGCGGTAGGGGTATTATTGATTGATACAACTCCAACAAATCAGAATACCAAAAAGGTAGATATCACAACGACAACAGCCATTCGAATGATGTTAGATAAGGCAAAAAATGTTGATGAAGCATTAGCATTATTATCTTCTTATGACATGCATTCAAGTGCCAATAGTTGTTACCATTTCCAAATTTGTGATGCATCCGGAAAGAGTGTTGTTGTTGAATATGTGGATGATGAAATGAAAGTAGTATATCCAGACAAGAATTATCAGTGTGCTACGAATTTCTTGCTTACAAATCCAGATGCAGAATTTAATTTTGGCCAAGACCGCTACCAAATTATTGATGAAAAATTAAGCTCCACAAATGGAGTGTTATCAAATACCGAGGCTATGCAGCTTTTATCCGATTGTTCGCAGGATGCACATAAGAATAAGCAGGGAAAAATCTCAAAGACACAATGGTCTTGTGTATATGATTTAAAGAACAAAAAGGTAACGATTTGTGTGAATCAAAATTATAATGCGAAATACACAATTTCTGTGCTAGAATAAGGTTATGAAAAAGAATGAACAAGTATTAGAAGCATGGCTTCAAATGACGACTGTCATCAATAATGAGAGAATCACTTCAGATTTACCTTATAATGAATCGATGATTTGTCGTTATTTATATCAAAATCAAGATGAAAATGTAACGGCAACGGATTTATGTAACTATATGCGTATGCAAAAATCGCAGATGAATCGTACGCTTACAAGCATGGAAAAAAAGGATTTGATTACGCGTATTCGTAGTGAACAGGATACTCGTAAAATCTATATTACATTAAATGATTCAATGATTCAGATTTATAAAGCTCAACATGAAAAAATTTTAGGAATCGTAGATCAGTTGTTTGATAAGATTGGTTATGAAAAACAACCAGAAGTGATTGAATTATTTGATTTGATTACGCAAACCGCAAAAGAGATGTTGTAAAGATAAGCTGGGCAATCCAGCTTTTTTCTTTTGTTTCATAAAGCCTTCTTTTTTGATAAAATATAGATGGTGTTTGGGGAGACTTTTATGAAAAAAACAAATTATGTAAAAGATGTATTGGTTGTTTTATTAGGGAACTTTATGGTAGCAATATCAGTTGCTTTTTTTGTTTTACCAAATAATACATTAACCGGAGGCGTAGCTGGTGTCGCCGTGGCATTAAAACCTTTATTGCCATTTATACCATCCGTATGGCTAATCAACATATTGATGATCGGACTCTATATTGTTGGCGCAATTTTTTTGGGGAAGGCGTTTGCATTGAAATCATTGATTTCAACATTTAGTTATTCATTTTTTGTCTCATTACTAACATATGTGACAACTTTATTTCCCAAAGACACATTTGTCATGCAACCCATGTTGGCAAGTATTTATTGTGGGTTGATTTCGGGAATCGGTTTAGGTTTATGCTTTAGAGTAAACGCAAGTACTGGAGGTATGGATATTCCAGCCTTGTTGATTCATAAGTATACCCATATTTCTTCAGGAAATTCAGTCATGATCATTGATGCTCTGACTGTATTGTTGGGAATGTCTACATATGGTGTAGAACCAGCCTTGATTGGAGTCCTTTCTGTATTTACATCGGGATTTGCGATTGATAAAACAATTTTGATTGGTTCAAGTACGGCAATCAATTGTATGGTTATTTCAGATAAATGGTTTGAAATTAAAAACCATGTATTAAACAATATGGAGCGTGGTGTTACAATTTTAGAAGGTAAGGGTGGATATACAAATGAATCTAAACCAGTATTGATGATTGTAATTTCACAAAAAATTTACAGCAATTTAGAACATGAAATTATGCAGTTAGATCCAAGAGCCTTTATTATTGTGAATAGTGTTCATGAAGTTGATGGCGAAGGATTTACTTATGAATTGGAGGATTTAAAGTGACAACAAAATTAGTGATTTGTGACATTGATGCCACATTAGTCAATGAAAAGAAAGAATTAACACAGAGGACAAAAGAAGCTTTGATCAAGCTTCATGAAAAAGGTGTTTATTTTGGGATTGCCTCAGGACGCCCTGTGGATGAACTAAAACGAAATAAAGTTTATTGGGACTTGCCGTTTGATTTTGATTTTGTGATGGGCATGAATGGTGCAGAATTATGGGATGGCGTACATCAAAAATTCTATAGCTATTTTATGATGAAAAAGGAATGGTTAAAAGAAACCATGGAAATCATGAATGTTGTTGAATGCAATCCAATGATATATTGGGATGGAAAGATTCGTTGTGTTCATATTGATGATTGGATGATTCATTCAGCTTCGACATCTCATAAAGAATTGGAAGTTGTAAAATTAGAAGATTTCTATGCACATGAAAACGCAAAAATCATGTTTCGTATGAAAGAAGAAGATATGCCTAAGGCGGAAGCTTGGGTAAAAGAACATCCAAATCCTTATTATCATGGTTTTAAAACGCAAACAACATTATTGGAATTTTGCGATAAAAGAATCAATAAGGGATATGGTTTACAGAAAATATGCGAATTGAATAATATAAATTTAAAGGATGTCATGGCTTTTGGAGATACATCTAACGATAATGATATGTTAAAAGTAGCAGGATGTGGTGTTTGTATGATCAATGGTACGGATGATACAAAGGCTTGTGCTGATGCCATCACAAAACAGGATAATGAGCATGATGGATTAGCTATCTATTTAGAAGAAAGTGGGATTTTATGTTAAAAGTATGCGTAATTGGTGGAGGACCATCTGGATTGATGGCTGCCTATACCGCAAGCTTAGTCGGTCACCAAGTGGAGTTGTTTGAGAAAAATAAACAATTAGGAAAGAAGTTGCAACTTACAGGACATGGACGTTGTAACGTTACAAACAGTTGTTCAAAGGATGAATTTTTCAAGCATATTGTGCATAATGAAAAATTTCTATATAGTCCTTTCTCACAATTCTCTAATTTGGATATGATTCAATTTTTAAAATCCAATGGTTTACCTACCGTTGAAGAAGATCATGGGCGTATGTTTCCTGGTTCGAATTCAAGTCAGGATGTTGTTTTATTGTTTGTGGAATTATTACGCAAAAATAATGTGATTCTACATATGGATGAAGCATGTACAGATTTAATGGTTGAAGATGATAAAGTTGTTGGAATCAAAACAGATAAAGGTTTGTATTCGTTCGATGTAGTGATTGTTGCGACAGGTGGAAAGTCTTTTGTGTCGACTGGAAGTAGTGGCGATGGATATAAATGGGCTCATACATTAGATATCAAAGTCAGTGATTTATATCCTGGATTGGTTTCTTTACGAACAAAAGAAATCTTTGATTTAGCAGGTCTTTCTTTGCAGAATGTGGGTATTCAAGCAAAGAAAGATAAAAAAGTTTTATATAAACATTTGGGAGACATTTTGTTTACTCATGAAGGTTTTAGCGGACCAGGTATTTTGGCCATGTCAAGCTATGTGATTAATAAAAAACCTGACAAAATCATATTTGATTTAATTCCAGATAAATCAATTGATGAAGTGGATGCATTTTTACTAGAAAGAATGAATCGTTCTTCAAATAAACAATTGAATCACATACTTGAAATGATGATTCCTAAGAGATTGGTACAATATATCATGGATCGTTTAAATGTTGATGATTCTTTAAAAGCCAATGAAACAACGAAAGCACAAAGAAGAAGTATTAGTGAATTATTGAAATGTTTAGATTTTGAAGTGTCTAGTTTTGCCGGATTTGATCAGGCTATGATTACTGTGGGTGGAATCAAGACAAATCAGATTCAGCCTCAGACAATGGAATCTAAGAAAATTAAAGGCTTAAAGTTTGTGGGTGAAGTATTGGATTTGGATGCACAGACAGGAGGATACAATTTACAGATTGCCTGGACAACAGGATATGTTGCGGGATGCACAATAAAAGAAGGGGCTAATTAAAGTCCCTTCTTAAATTTTGATGCAGGAATGTGACAATAGGCACCTGGATTTTTATCCAAGTATTTTTGATGGTATTCTTCTGCGTTAAAAAAGTTTCTTAATGGTTCAACTTCGACCGCTAGTGCTAAATCATATTTCTCTTGAATTTCATTGTATTTCGTTTGGATTGTTTTTAAATCGGTCTCACCCAAATAATAAATGCCTGTACGATAGGAAATGCCAATATCTTCACCTTGTTGATTGACGGATACTGGATTAATAATGTCAAAGTATAAGTCTAAAATCTTAGAAAGTGAAATCACGTTGTCATCATATTGGATTTCTAATGTTTCTGCATGACCTGTAAGTCCTGCATTCACATCTTTATATTTCGGGTTTTCACTATTTCCATTTGCATAGCCAACGGTCGTCTTTAGAATACCATCAAATTGATCGAAATAGTGCTGCACACCCCAAAAGCAGCCTCCAGCTAAATATATTGTTTTTATCATTTTAATTTATAATATTTTCCTTTCGAATCTTTTTTATAGCGCCCAACTTTTTTTGCGTAGTCACTCTCAATCCATTTGGAAAGTTTACACTTCTTTTGTTTGTTCGCTAAGATGGGCATTAAATACTTACTTAAATCATCAATAGATGCATAGCGGGTATTGATTTTTGGATATTTCTTTAATGCTTCTATTACCTCTTCATCGCGTGCTTCATTTGGCTTTGAGGTATTTGTTTGTTTCTTTTGTTTTTGTGTCTGTTTTGGTTGAGACTTAGGCGTTTCTTCCTTTAAAGGCAACAAGAACGGGTCTCTTGTCTGTAAGATTTCAATGTCGATGTCTTTTCCTTGGAACAACAAGGCTTGCTTAATACCTTGAAATCCTTGATCATTTGTGACAAGAAGAATTTTTTTAGGGACTATATTGGCAACAATTTGTCCAAGTAAAGTAGCGCAATAGATGTCCGCAAAATTCTTTTGGCTTTGGTGTGTATTGAAACAATAAGAATTTGGGAAATCCTGGGCAATCGCAAAGATTTGTTGCCAGCACTTTTGCCCTATTTTTTCAAAGTTTCCAAAGAAAAAGAAGACGCTAGGACTTGTGGCTTTTAGTGTGTTTGTGTCAAATTGTTGAACATTTTCACAGTCAATACAATAGAGTGTGTAGTCTTCAAAATTATCGATTTTAATATTTTGTGGAGAGAAACTCATGCATTGAGAAAATGTTCCAATTGAAAAATTAAGTTGTGACATTTCATTCATCCTTTCGTAAATAATTATAGCACATCGTGGTATTCTTGTTTTGAATTTGTTATAATAAACTTCAAAGGGAGGAGTTTTAGTGGCTTATTATCACATCTTAAAAGAACGTCGAACAAATCTAAAACTTTCCATTCAGGATGTTTCAAATCAGACGCGTTTAGCGCCTCAATATATACAAGCAATCGAAGAACACAACCTTGATGTTTTCTCCGATGACCTATCTTTCGTTCGCTATTTTGTGCATGCCTATTCGGATGCGATTGGCGTAAATTGGCAGGCCATTTCAGATGAAGTTGATGTGGATGTCAATGAATTTGCGCATCAAAGAGACATGGCTTTAACTATGGCACAAAGACGTATGGTTGAACAAATGGCGAGTGTTCAAAAGACAAAAAAGACGACTAAGAAAAAGAAAA
Source organism: Holdemanella hominis (assembly GCF_014306155.1). Classification (NCBI taxonomy): domain Bacteria; kingdom Bacillati; phylum Bacillota; class Erysipelotrichia; order Erysipelotrichales; family Erysipelotrichaceae; genus Holdemanella; species Holdemanella hominis. The sequence continues at coordinate 22,706 of NZ_JACRWH010000024.1, forward strand.
AAGCATCTTTAGGATGGTTTCAAAAACATGTCAGTAGAACAAGTTCTTCATTGAACGCAAACCAGACGAAGATCATCAAAATGCTTGTCCTGATTGGAATCATTGGATTAGGAGTTTTATCCTTGATCAATGTGGGATTGCGTTCGATTTCAAATCAAAAACTAGCAACGCAGCAAGAGCTTCGTGAAGAGCAATTGTCTAAAAAAGAACAGGAGACAAATAAACTCGCAAATCAGCGTAAAAAAGCTAAAGAGGCTCAGGCTTTAGTTGTTGATAAAATTAGCGATGAAACCAACGCATATCAGCTTTCGAATATTCAATCGGATGTAAAAACATTGGATTTAAGTATTACGTTACCGACAAAGACAAAAATTACTTTGAAAAAGAATGATGAAACAATCAATGACACTTCAAAAGTATATACTGGCACATTCAATCAGAGCTTAGAATTATCCGATGATTGTACTTTTGAAATTAGTATTGAGACATATTCAGATAACAGTATTTCTATTGATGGAAAAGAAATTTCTTTTGATAAAGAGGGTTGGAAGCAGGGGGAGCCTGCCGTTATCACACTACAAATTGGTAAGGGATACCAAAAACCTGTTGAAGAATATGAAACTGAATATGAGGATAGTGACTATGGTTACGATTATGATTATGGTTACACAGATGAAAATCTATATGCACAAGGGGAGGATGTAACTTATGGCCAAGATGAATATACCGAACAGACTAACAATTATTAGAATTTTATTGGTACCTGTTGTTGTGGCTGTATATTTATGTATGGACCCGACTATTGGTGTTATAGATGAAGCAAGTGGTCTTGCACTACGTGATGTGATCGCATTTGTGATTTTTGCGGTTGCGAGTATTACAGATTTCTTTGATGGAATGTTAGCAAGAAAGAACAATTGGATTACTTCTTTTGGAAAATTTGCGGATCCTATCGCAGATAAGATGTTAGTGAACACAGTTTTGATCTTGATGGCTTATTTTCATCAAGCCAATGTGATTGCGGTATTACTTATGATCGCAAGAGACTTGATTGTTGATGGCTTACGAATGAGCGCAGCTAATTCTGGTGAAGTTGTAAGTGCAGGTATTTTTGGAAAACTAAAGACAGTACTACAAATGTTTGCACTTGTATTCTTGTTATTGAAAGATTGGCCGTTTGTCTATATGGGTATTTGTATGGACCAAATATTGCTATGGGCAGCAACAGTGGCTTCTTTATATAGTGGATGGATTTATTTCAACCAATTGAAAAAATATGTTTTGGAGACTATGTAATGACTGAGGCAAAACAACTTGTTTCTTTATGTACAGAAAATCATTTGACTATTTCTAGCTGTGAAAGTCTAACGGCTGGCCTATTTACGAGTACGATTGCTTCAATCCCTGGGGCAAGTTCTATTTTAAAAGGTGGTTTAGTGACTTATTTTACACCAATGAAAAGTGTATTAGCTCATGTGGATGTGAACTTAATTCAAAATTATGGTGTAATTAGTGAAGAGTGCGCCTATGCCATGGCCAAAAACACAAGAGAAATTATGAATGTGGATTATTGTGTGTCTTTTACAGGCAACGCAGGTCCGAGTGCTTGGGAAGAAAAACCAGCAGGAAGAGTCTATTGCGCTATTGCTTCTAAAAAAGCGGTTCGTGTATATGGTTTTCAATGTACAGGTCTATCTAGAAATGATGTAAGAGAACATGTTGTTTGCCAGATGATAGATATATTGATACAAACAATTCAAAAGGAGAATATATGCCAAAAGAAAAAGTAGAAACAAATAAAGATAAACTTTTAAGTGATGTACTAACAGAAATCGAAAGGGAATATGGTAAAGGTTCTGTCATGAAATTAGGTGATAGAGCAGCCGTAGATATTGAACCCATTCCTTCTGGAAGTTTATTATTGGATGATGCTTTAGGTATCGGTGGATATCCAAAGGGAAGAATTATTGAAATCTTTGGTCCAGAATCAAGTGGTAAAACAACACTTGCTTTACATGCCGTTGCAGAAGTTCAAAAAAAGGGTGGTCGTGCAGCCTTTATTGATGCGGAAAACGCAATCGATCCAGTATATGCGAAAAATTTAGGTGTTAACATTGATGAATTAATTTTGTCTCAGCCAGATTCTGGGGAACAAGGTTTAGACATTATGTTGATGCTTGTTGAAAGTGGAGCTGTTGATTTGGTTGTCGTGGATAGTGTTGCAGCTTTAGTTCCACAAGCTGAATTAGATGGTGAAATGGGAGATAATCAAGTTGGATTACAAGCTCGTATGATGTCAAAGGCAATGCGTAAGCTTGCCGGAGCAATGAACCAAAATGATTGTACAGCTATTTTTATCAACCAGCTTCGTGAAAAAGTAGGAGTTATTTATGGAAATCCAGAAACAACTCCGGGTGGTCGTGCATTAAAATTCTACTCTTCTGTTCGTGTGGATATTCGTAAGGCGGATGCCATTAAAAATGGTACAGATATTGTTGGAAACAAAGTAAAAGTTAAAATTGTTAAGAATAAGGTAGCACCTCCATTTAAGTCTGCCGTATTAGAAATTATGTATGGCGAAGGAATTTCTTACATTAGTGAACTATTAGATTTATGTGTTGATGCCAATATTGTAAAAAAAGCAGGGGCATGGTTCAGTTATGAAGGAGAAAAAATTGGTCAGGGTAAAGAGGCTGCCAAAGCTTACATTAAGACAAATCCAGAATTCAAATCAATGCTTGAAGAAAAATTAAAGGAATTTAAAACAAACAAAGAAGTTGAAGAATAAGAGTTCTGCGTAGAACTCTTATTTTCGTTTAGAGGTATATATGGCACGTTTAGAAAAAAATAATTATAAATCCATTAAAAAAAATGAATTAAATGATCCCGTAGTATTTGTGGTGGATATGATCAAAGGCTTTGTGAATATGGGACCTTTACATGATGAAGTCATTGGCAATGTGGAAAAGAATATTGAAAATCTATTAACAAGCTTAGACTGCAACAATGTCTTTGTATGTGATTCTCATCCACCAAAGACGCGTGAATTCAATTCGTTTCCAACGCATTGTGTAATTGGCAGTGAAGAAGCTGAAGTAGTAGATTCTTTAAAGCCATTTGTGAAACACGTAATTAAAAAGAACAGTACGAATACATTTATGGCACCAGAATTTGAAGAGTTTCTAAATTCAGATTTGAAGTATTATCGTGATATAATTGTGACGGGCTGTTGTACAGATCTTTGTGTGCTTCATTTTGTGTTAAGTTTAAATACTTGGTTCAATGAACACAATATGAATGAATATCGTATTGTTGTGGTTGAAAACTGTACAGAAACCTATCATATACCAGAAGTACATGAAGCTACATTCTTTAATGATGTCGCATTCAGAATGATGGAAACGAATGGTATTCAAGTTGTTTCTGAAGTAAGGGAGTAAAGATTATAAAATGAAAGATAAGCGAAATTTAAGTTTAGTCATGGACTTTTATGAACTGACAATGAGTCAATGTTATTTTAATGATAATAAAGACAAAGAAGTCGTATTTGACTTATTCTATCGTAAAAATCCGGATGACGGGGGATATTGTGTATTTGCAGGTTTAGAACAAGTTGTGGATTATGTTTCGAATTTGCATTTTGAAAAAGAAGATATTGATTATTTGCGCTCATTAAACCAATTTAGTGAAGATTTTCTAGAATATCTATCAACGATTCGTTTTACTGGAGATATTTATGCGATTCCAGAAGGAACACCTGTATTTCCTCATGAACCATTGGTTCGTGTAAAAGCACCGATTATTGAAGCTCAACTTGTAGAAACGGCATTACTTTTGGCTATCAATCACCAGACTTTGATTGCGACAAAATCATGTCGTATTGTGCAAGCCAGCGAAGGTAGAGCGGTTATGGAATTTGGTGCACGCCGAGCTCATAACTTTGATGCAGCCATTCTAGGAGCTAGAGCAGCTTATATTGCAGGTTGTGCGGGAAGTGCCACTACGTATTCAGGAAAAGAGTTTGGTGTACCTGTACTTGGTACAATGGCGCACTCATTTATTCAAAGCTTTGATACCGAATATAATGCATTTATGTATTATGCCAAAACATATCCAAACGCATGTACTTTATTGATTGATACATATTCTACTTTAAAATCAGGTATTGTGAATGCCATTAAAGTAGCTAAGGATTATTTAGAACCCAATGGATACCGTTTAAAAGGTGTTCGTATTGATAGTGGAGATATGGCATATCTTTCTAAAAAAGTTCGTAAGATGTTAGATGAAGCAGGAATGAAAGATTGTAAGATTGTTGTATCCAATTCATTAGATGAGTACGTCATTGAATCTTTGATTCATCAACAAGGCGCTAAAATTGATTCGTTTGGGGTTGGTGAAAACTTGATTTGTTCAAAAAATTCGCCAGTATTTGGTGGTGTTTATAAAATGGTGGCACTTGAAAAAGATGGTCATATGATTCCAAAAATCAAAATTAGTGACAATGTTGAAAAAGTGACAAATCCAGGTATGAAGAATTTAAATCGTATCATGGACAAAGAAACAGGTATGGCTATTGCCGATTTATTGACATTAGAAGATGAAGTGATCGATACAACGCAAGATCTAACAATCTATCATCCAATGTCACGTTGGAAATACAAAGTGATTCCTGCCAATACATATACAGTACGCGATATGTTAGTGCCAATTTTTAAAGATGGTAAGCTAGTATATGATCTTCCAAGCCTAGAAGAAATTCGTGCATATAGTGAAAAAGAACTAGCTACAATTTGGGATGAAATCAAACGTTTTGTATATCCACAAGAATATTATGTAGACTTAAGTGAAAAGTTATTGAATCTTAAGTTAGAAATGTTGAAAAAGTATAAATAAGAAAAGGTAATCCGCAATTAGATAGGGTCGACTAAAAGTTGGCTTCAAAAATTGTAGGGCCGAAAACCCTATGTGTGTTTAAAGGATTATTAACTAGGGAGCAGAGATTTCAATATCTCTGCTCTTTTATAATGGGTGATTTGAATGATTGAAATCAATGTATCCAGTTAACTTGTCATATAATTCTTCGAATCTTATGTCAATGTATCCTCGTAGTTCTTCAATTTCAAATTTCATTTCATTGTCTTGAAGATTTCTGAAGTATTCAATCAATTCAATAATGTCTTGTGCATCCATGATCATTTCTCCCTTGGTTCCAGGCTGAATGTAGCGTTTGGGTCGAGTACATACATTACGCGATTGCGGAAGCGAGACCAGTTGGTGTAGCCATTGGCGTTGTTCTTGATACACTTGATAATCTTGTTTCGATTCTCAATGATCGCATTATTCACTTTTTTATTGCAGACCACCACCTGGCCTTTGTCTGCTTCAA
>NZ_JACRWH010000025.1:0-27629 GCF_014306155.1 Holdemanella hominis
GGTGAATATGACCCATTTTTAGTAAATTCATAAATTTAAGTTTTCTTAACCTAATACGGAAACCCTACAATAATTTAAAGCCGGTATTTTCACATAACCCTACACTATTTTAGAGCGCCAATTTATCTATCACAAATTCTTTTGAATGAAATAAGAAACTCCATCATCTTCATTTGATTTTGTTAAATACTTTGCGACTTCTTTTAAACTCTCCTGTGCATTTTCTACAGCAACACCATCTGCAACTTCAAACATAGAAATATCATTATAGTTATCACCAAAAGCCAGTACGCTGTTTGCGTCTATATCAAGGTATTCCAATAGCTTTTTTAAGGTTTTCCCTTTTGTAGTATCTGAATTTGTTAAAGTGTAAATAATGCCTTCCGATTGCATACATAATGTTTTATCGCAAACAGAATTCAATTGATCTTTTACCCTCTCCATATTTGGATGAATCATCACAACCTTAAATATTGATTCCCTAACAATATCTGCAATATTGGCATCTTCAACAATTTTGCATTTACCAATCAATCGTTTCTTAAATTCATCTAATCCATCTTGAGATCCAACTGAATAGATTGTCTGATTCGTATAAGCCAGGAACGCAACTTTGTTTGCGACTAATATATTTAAACAAGTCTTTAATTCACTAGAATCAATGGGACATTCATAAATACATGTATCACCCAAAAACATGTTTGCTCCATTATTCGTAATATAAGGTAAAGTAATATTTAATTCTTTTATATAATCCTGAATAATATGCACATTTCGACCCGATACAAAAGTAAGTGGAACATTCTTTTCAATCAGAACACTTTTAATATTTTGATCTAAACTTTTATCATCATGCAAAAGCGTGCCATCTAAATCAGCAACTATCAATTTAATATTTTTTAAAGACATTCCTTTACCTTTTCAACAATATGATCCGCATTCAAACCATATTTAGCTAGTAGTTCATTTGGGGTTCCACTCTCTCCAAAAGTATCCTGCATGCCCATCATTTCCATACGCACTGGACTCTTCTTAGAAGTTACTTCACTAACAGCACTTCCAAGTCCTCCATACACATTGTGTTCTTCACAAGTGATGATGGTTTCATAGGATTTTGCAATTTTTTCAATCAACTCTTCATCAATTGGTTTGATACAAGGCATATCTACAACTGTAACTGAGATATCTTCTTTAGCTAAAATATCTGCAGCTTTTAGTGCCTCTTGCACCATCATTCCTGTCGCAACCAATGCAATTTTATGACCTTCTCTTAAAACTTTTCCTTTACCCAATTCAAACTTATAATTTTCATCATATACATCTTCCACTGCACCACGACCCAGTCTTACATAACAAGGTCCTGCAATATCAGCTACTGCCTTTACAATAGCCTTTGCCTGATATTGATCACATGGTACAAATACTTTCATATTTGGAATACTTCTCATAAGTGCAATATCTTCAATACATTGATGACTTGCACCATCTTCTCCAACTGTAATTCCAGCATGCGTTGCGCATACTTTTACATTCAAGTTTGGATAACAGATACTGTTACGAATCTGTTCAAAAGCTCTTCCTGCCGCAAACATCGCAAAACTAGATGCGTAAACCACTTTATTTGATGCAGCCATGCCTGCAGCGACTGCCATCATATTTCCTTCGGCAATTCCCATGTTGAAATGATGTTCCGGTCTTGCCTTTTTGGCATCGATTGTCTTTGTAGATTTTGTAAGATCCGCATCTAATACTAATACATCATCTCTTTCTACAACTAATTCTGCCAAAGCCTTCCCATAGGCATTACGTGTTGCTTCTTTTGCCATTATTCAAGACCTCCTAACTCTTTCATTGCCGTTTCATATTGTTCATCATTTGGTGCAGCTCCATGCCATGCATAGTTATTTTCCATATAAGAAACACCTTTACCCTTGATTGTATGGGCAATAATCATAGTTGGTTTATCCTTAACTTGTTTAGCTTGTTCAAACGCATTTCTTAATTCATAAAAATCATGTCCATTTACGTCCAATACGTTCCATCCAAAAGATTCAAATTTACTTGCGAATGGCTCTGGTGAAATCACATCATCAATATTTCCATCAATCTGTAAATGATTGTAGTCTAAAACGGCACATAAGTTATCCAATTTATAGTGAGCGGCTGCCATACAAGCTTCCCATACTTGTCCTTCTTCACATTCCCCATCACCTAATAAGCAATAAATTCGATGTGTATTCTTATCGACATGCTTATTGACAATAGCCATGCCCACAGCACAAGAAACACCTTGTCCTAAAGAGCCTGTAGACATGTCTACACCCGCAACTTCATTCATATTTGGATGTCCTTGTAAATTTGAATTGATCTTTCTAAATGTAGTTAAATCATCATCTAACAAACCCTTTTCTTTTAACGTTCCATACAATAATGGGCTCGCATGTCCTTTACTTAATACAAAACGATCACGATCGATTGAATCTATATTTTCTTTATTAATATCCATCTGTTCAAAATAGATTTCTGTTAAAATATCTGCACCACTCAAGGATCCTCCTGGATGTCCTGAGTTGGCACTATATACTTCTGTTAATATATTCTTACGAATATTGTTCGCATGAAGTTCTAATTCTTTTATATTCATTTACTCAAATCCCTTATCTAACTTATCTCTTAAAAATACCCCAGCATCTTTTACAACATCTTGCCAGTCTTCATTGTTCACATACCAAAATTCTCCAACAAACATACGCACTCCAAGTCGTTTCAATGTTTTGATATTTTTCACAAACTCTGTATGCCCTGTCCCAAATGGAATTTCACGATATTTACCTGGAACAGTTTCTTTTAAATGACTCGCAAAAATATGTCCTTTTCCACACATCAAATCTTCGTCTACATCTACACCATATAATAAAGATGCATTTTTTAAGTTTCCAATATCTGGATATACACCTAGATATGGACTGCTTACTAAATTTACATAGCGCATCGCTTTTTCTACTGTATCCATAAATGGTGTTTCCATTGTTTCAAAACCTAATACAATTCCTTTTTCAGCAGCCATTTCCACACATTTCTTTAGATTTGTTTCAAAATCATGATTTGTGTATAGATCCCCAGTTTCATAATAGACGTCATATCCAGCTAACTGAATAATGCGAACTCCTAAATCTGCCGCAAATTCTATGGCTTTCTTCATGATTTCCAATGATTTCTTTTGAATCTCTTTATCATGTGATCCAAGTGGATATTTACGATGTCCACTTAAACACATTGAAGAAATAGGAACACCCGTTTTTTGAATGGCTTCCTTGATTTCATTCGTTGGCTGATCCAATCTTGCAAGCTTTGCATCACTTTCATCAATACTGATTTCCAAATAATCAAATCCACTCTTCTTGGCAATTGTCAATTTCTCTACCCAAGTAAGCGTACTTGGCATACTCTTTTCATATAGACCGAGTCTATATTCTCTATTTAGCTTGTCCATAATAAGCTCCCGGTCCATGTTTACGATTAAAGTGTTTGTCTAATAGAACCTGCTGCATGGAATCAATTTCATTGTTACTTAATAAAGATGCGATTGCATTCATCTTTGCACATTCTTCTAAAACAACCGCATTATGAACTGCATTGAATCCATCCGTTCCCCAAGTGAAAGGTCCATGTGAATGTACCAATACACCAGGAACTCTATCTGGATCAATGTTGCGTGTTTTAAATTCCTCTACAATTACTTTTCCTGTTTCCAATTCATAATCACCATGAATTTCCTCTTCTGTCATAAAACGGGTGCAAGGAACAGCTCCATGAAAGTAATCTGCCTGTGTAGTTCCTAATGGAATGATATCTTTTCCTGCCTGTGCAAAGCTCGTTGCCCAAGTGGAATGTGTATGAACAACACCTCCAATATTTGGAAAATTACGATAGAATTCCAAATGTGTATCTAAATCAGAGCTTGGACGTAGATTTCCTTCTACAATATTTCCATCTAAATCCACAAGCACAATATCATCACGCGTCATGACATCATATTCTACACCACTTGGTTTAATCGCTACGATTCCTTTTTCTCGATCGATTTCAGATACATTTCCCCATGTGAATGTGATCAACCCATATTTTGGTAATAATAAATTTGCATCTAATACACGTTGCTTCAATTCTTCTAACATATCTTAGTCCTCCGTAACAAAGTAGATTGCTGCTTGGGCTGCAGTATGGTTTGCACCAACAATGATGTCTCTATTATCTTCATGTACAACACATAGGTTGGCTGGTCCTACACCTTTATCGACCATTGTGACTTTGTATTCTCCATCTTCATATGTAACGACAAATAATTCGCAATCTTTTCTTCTGACACCACATACAAATGCATTTTGTCCTGCAAGTTTAGCGCCAACTAAGGCATGCGCAAAATCAATTTCATTATCGTATTGCCATACTTTCTTATATTCACTTCCATCTTTCTTATAAATTTGAATTGTATTTCCATGGAATTCTTCGATCGTCATGATTTCATCCTGGCCATCTCCATCGATATCGATTGTAGCAATCTCACCAATATGTCCAGATAAAATTGGTTCCACCTTCCATTGTCCACCACGTTTTTCTGGTGCACTTACACGTAAGATTCCTTGATCACTTCCAAAGTATCCAACATCTTTACCATCTTCTTTTGTTTGCCAGAAACCATGGTTACGATATAATCCATCACATAATACTTCTAATTCAACTCCTGTACTTGGATCTTCTGGTAATTCAGCTACATAAATTCTTCCTGGAACACTCCAGTCATTCTTTTCTTTTTTAGAAGTAGCTACTGTAGCTAAAATCAAATAGTTGATGCCATTCTGATTAAAGATTCCAAAACGATGTACATAAGGCACAGACACAACATCTTTGAATTGCCATGTTCCATTATCGTATTTTCCCCATACGATTTTTGCCAAAGATGGAGTAACCTTTAAATAGAATTCTTGAACGCAAAGGAACTCTTTTTCTTTTCCTGGAATTGGAACGATTGACATACATCCACCTGGATGTGTCCATACATTTTCTTTTGTTTCATAATCTTTTCCATAGTACATATTACATGCGACATCTGGATCTTCACTAGCCAATAAAATATGGTTTTGACCATCAAAATAAATATTACTTGCACAATAGCAACGGTACATATCATCTAGTTTTTTCTTAACAATTTTCATGATTATCTCCTCTTTTTGTCTATTTTTGGGTATAAGAAAAGCTGCATAAACGCAGCTTTCATTTTTTTATTATTCACTAAGTGCTGCTTTTAAGCCTTCTTCGATTTCTTTTGCAGACATTACATTCTTAAGTCCAACAACTTTAGTTCCACGTTTCTTTGAGTCTTCAAACATAGGAGCGAAGTTTTTTGAACACAATACGATATCATAATTTCCAGCAGCAGACTTTCCTTCACTCACTGCATAGTGATGAATTTCTTGTACATCAAGTCCCATCTTTTTAGCCACTTTTTCAACATTTAATTTAATCATCATACTTGTTCCAGCACCATTGCCACAACATACTAATAATTTTAATTTTGCCATTGTAATATCTCCTTTTATTCAGCACTTACAGCTTGTACTTTTTCTAAATATGCATCATAATCTTCTGTAATTAAGAAATATGTATCTGGGTGTTTACGATATTGTAATTGTGGAATTGCCACCAAAATCAATACTACGATTCCTACACCTACGTATCCAGCATATTTCATGATTACTGTAAAGATTGGCCATACTGTTGCCCAGTCAAACATTCCTAAATATCCTCCGTATTGACTTAATCCTACCCAGCCAGCGATTAAAGCAGATCCGAATACTTGAATTAAACCAGAAATAAATGGAAGAAGCATTGCAGCTTTGATACCACCACGATTATCAGCATATACAGCGATAACTGCATTATCGAAGAATACAGGAACGAAACCTGCAATTACCAACGTTGGTGAATGCATCAACAATAAAGCACCAATCGCTAAGAATTGTCCTAAAGCACCCATTAAGAATCCTACTGTTACAGCGTTTGAACTACCAAATCCAAATACAGCGGCACAATCAATACCAGGAACAGCTCCAGGTAAGAATGAATTAGAAATACCTTGGAATGAATTTGTAAGTTCTGTAACGAATGTACGAACACCTAATTGTAAGATAGCTAGATATACCGCAAAGTTAAACGCTGTTGTCATAGTATAGAAGAAGAAGTTTTGTGTTTCTGCGATAAATCCAGCTTCAACTAAATAATCCTTTCCTAATACCATTAAAATAGCACCGAAGAATAAGAACATCAAGATAGATGTTGCGACCATATTTTCATTAAAGATAGATAAGAATCCTGGAAATTTTAAATCATCCAAACGTTTTGAATTTTCACCCTTCATCTTTTTAGCAATACTACCAAATAATGCGATACCAAACATTTGTTGGTGAGCAATCGCAAAACCTCCACCTTCAGTTAATTCCTGCGTAATTTCTACTGTTAAGTTTGAACCAACAGCCCAATATAATCCTAAAATCAATCCCATAACAATTAGAATCGGTGTACTTCCTAATTTAGGGAAGCAGAATAGAATCAACCAGAATGCTGTTGATGCTTGTTGCATCTGTACATGACCTGTTGTAAATACAGCACGCATTTTTGTCCATTTTTTTAATCGAACTAAAATTAAGTTCATAATAAATGCGATCAACAATAAGATCATAACTTGAGAGAACGTTCTACCAAATTGTTCCTGTAAACCTTCTGTAACAGCGTTTTGTCCAAAATATGGATCAATAACCATTGCGTGTAAATTGAAACGATCTTTTAATCCAACTAAGATTGGTCTAAAGTTTCCAACTAAGCCAGAAGAACCAACACTTAAGATCATGTATCCTACTGTAGCTTTAATAAATCCTGCAAATGCATCGTAAATTGGTTTTTTCAATAATAAGTAACCGATAAATACGATCAAACCGATAAAATATGCGGGTTGCGTCAAAATATTTGTCGCAAAAAAGTCCCATACTGTCATTATTATATTCATTTTACTCTCCTCATATATTATTCATATTGATTAACGATTTCTTCTAAATCACCTTTTGTTTTTGCATTCATCAATGCTTCAACGATATCCTCATTCATCAAAGTATCCATTAATGATTGTATATTTTGAATATGCTGATCATGGTCAATTGCTGCTAAAGAGAAGAACAATTTTGCCTTTTTATCTGGATCTTCTGGATCAAAATCAACTTCTTCTTCCACCTTCATAAATGAAATAGCTGTTCCATTACATCCTACTGCTCCTTCTGTTGAGTGTGGCATCGCAATACCTGGAACAATCACAATATAAGGTCCATATTTATTGACACATTCAATAACAGCTTCTACATATTCATTTTCAACTGTATTATCCTTTAACAAAGGTGCATAACTTTGTCGAATGGCGTCTTGCCACGAATCAACTTTCTCAACAAAACAATAGTGTCCTTTTTCAACAATTTCTTTCAACATATTCATTACCTCTTCTTATAAAACTGATCGATATGGAACGTTAGGTTCCTCTTCGAAGCAATCCTCAAATCCTCTACGATAGTGATATTGACGTTTTGCTTTATCTGTTGGATATACATATTTACCACCTACATCCCAAATAAATGGATGGAATTTGTAATCTAACACATCTTTCTTATAATTATATAACAATTCAATTTCTTTTGGGTCTGCTTTAAAGTTAGTCCAAACATCATAGTGAATAGGAATAACTACATCTGTTCTTAAAGCCTCAGCCATACGTAAGATATCTACACTTGTCATTTTATCTTGCATTCCAACTGGGTTTTCTCCATATGATCCAAACGCAACATCAATATCGTAATCTTTACCGTGTTTTGCATAATAAATTGAATAATGAGAATCTCCTGAATGATAAATATTTCCTCCTGGTGTTTTTACTAAGTAATTCACAGCCTTATCATCCATATCTGTTGGACATTTGCCACGAAGATCTTCACGATCCGGCCCCTGTGAATCCGTTGTTGTGATACAAGTACGATCAAATGAATCTAGCACAACAATTTCAATATCTTTAATTTTAAATGTATCTCCAGGTTTTACTGTAATGCAACGATCTGCAGGTACGCCCCATTTTTGCCACAATTCAACAGATTTTTTAGGACCAATGAATGGTACTGGAATTTCATTTCCATTTTCATCCACTGTAGTCATTCCTGATTTTAGTACGTGACTAGCATATTCAGCTGACATGTGATCTTGATGATAGTGTGTTGCTAATACTGCATCTACTTGCTTAATTGCGAATGGATCGATTACAAATGGTACGGCTCTTAAATTTGGCTGCATATTTCTACATCCGCACATATTAGCCATTTGATGGCCAACTTTCATTTTTCCATCACCATGAGTACGTTTACCATTTCCTGCCCATAAGTCAATTGTAATGTTTGCACCACCAGGTGTTTTAAACCAAATACCAGTACATCCTAGCCACCACATTGCTACAGTGCCAGGTTTTACTTCTTCATTTTCAATTTCTTCATTCAACCAAGTACCCCATTCTGGGAAAGTTGACATGATCCAAGAATCTCTTGTAATTTCATCTACTTTTGACATTTTGTTTTCCTCTTTCTGTTTTTTTACCATGGTTTTTTGACGTTCAAATCATAAAACATTAAAAGATTAAAAACAATCACATTATATGTTTGTTTTAACTTTTTTATGATTGTTTAATTCTTTATATCCATTTTTACGTTCTTTTAATCCCGTTATATGATTGACTTATATGTTCTTTTTAGATAAAATAAACTTAAAGAAAGAAGGTACAACATGAAAACATTAGAAAAGATGTCTTTTTCACAAAATGCTCAACAAATTATATCTTATACATTCTATATTTTATTTGCAGGCTACAGTATTTATAAGATCATTCAAGCTGAATTTATATCTACTAAAATACTATTTATCATTCTATTAATCATTATCTTGGGCATTGCACTTTATTCTGAATATTTAAAGCATTTATATAGAAAGGCAATCAAAACAATTGCCTATGATTTAAATCCTGAAAAAGCAAATAAACAATTTAATGAACTATTAAAAAAAGACGTATTTCACGCCTATAAAAATGATAAAAAAATATTCGATACTTTATATTATATAGATCAAATGGAATATAAGAAGTGCTTGGAACATATTGAAGAAAACTCAAAGTTTTTCCACAGTTCAATTGATCAGTTATTGATTTATCATTACACAAAGTTCTATTGTTCATTTATGTTGAATGATTTAGATTGTGCAAAGCAAGAATATAATAAATTAGAAAGAATGCGTAACACAAAAGTAAAAGGTGCAAAGGTTTCACCATTATTTAACTGGGAATTTATGGATGCCGTATACTTAGTATCAAGAAAGGATTATAAACAAAGTTTGAATGTATTTAAATCCGTTAACACAGAAAATATGAATCCTAGAGAAAAAGCACAATACTATTATCAATTCGGATTATTATGTAATAAAATAAAAGAAAAGCATCTTTGTGAAAATTATAAAAATAAAATAATAACATTAAAAGGGTTAAGTAACACATGTAAAAAGGGAGAGGTTTTATGAAAATGACAAAAGAAGTCGTAGATAAGCGACGAAAAAAAATCATGCAAAAAATACAGGTCAAAGGTACTGTAAACGTGGAAGAACTGGCTTCAGAATTGAATGTAACACCATTAACAATTCGTAGAGATTTACAATATTGGGAAGACATGGGAGCTGTTGAACGTTTCTATGGTGGTGCTAAACTTGTTCAAAATTTTGTTGAACATGACATAGATCCAAATGAAGCTTATAAACATGCGATTGCCAAGTTTGCTGCAACATTTGTAGATGATGGAGATACAATTTTCATCAATACAAGCTCAACTGCACTATTAATCATAAAATATATCATAGGAAAAAGAGTCACAATCATCACAAATAACGGAAAAGCTATTTTCTGTGATCATGACCCAAATGTACAAATTGTAATGACTGGCGGCGAGCTTCGTTTCCCTAAAGAAACAATGACCGGTGATTTTGCCTTAAACAATCTTCAAAGAGTCAAAGCCAACAAGGCATTCTTAGGATGCAACGGATTTGACAGCGAAGTCGGCATGAGTACGGCAATTCTTCCGGAAGTAATCATCAATGAAGCTATGATTTCTAGGTGCAGTGGGGCTGCCTTTATTTTAGCAGATGCGACAAAAATTAATTATGTGCATCAATTTGTAGTCGCAAAGCCAGACTCATTTGCTTACTTAGTAACAGATACTCGAGTACCTGCTGAACAAATAGAAGAATTTGAAGAAAAAGGTATTCTTGTCAAACAATTAGATCCCCTACTTAACTACAAGAAATGAGAAATCATTTCTTTTTTTAGTCCAACAACTCTAACCTATACTCCATCAAACACTCATTGGTTTCATATACACTCTTATGATTCTCGATACAATAAATCAATAAGGCATCTCTTTTTACTTTTGGATACAACATCCCATTATTCGATAATGACAATAAGTTATTTGTCATACGTAAATCTAAGCCTAATCCTAAACTTAACTGAATCACCTTATCTTTATTAGGAACCTTGGATCCATCAAATATTTGATACCCATAATTCCTTTGAATCGTTGTCTTCGATAAAACTTGTGCCTTAGTTACATGTTTAATTTCTAATATGTGATTTAAATATTGTGAAAAAGTTAAATCATCTAGACTTTCCATTAAAGTATTTAAACCATCACTCTTTGTTTCTTGAATTGTTTTTAATAATTGATTTGTCTCTGCCATAATACTTATAATATACACAAGAAAGAACAATTTATGAAGACTTTACAAATAATTAAACAAGATCAAGATAAAACAATTTCATTAGTAGAACATGAAATATCACATACAAAATATATCCAGAAAGAATTGAATTATTACGATAAGACTCTTTATCAAACGATTCAAAAGATAAAGAATCCTTACTTACCTAAAATTTTTGTGATACAAGAAAATGACAACCATCTAATACTAATTGAGGAATATATAGAAGGTAAAACATTGAGTCAACAATCTTTTTCAAAAGAACAAGTTAAAGATATCATGCATCAATTATGCGAGTGTTTAGATTCATTACATAAGTTAAATCCACCAATTATTCATCGTGATATCAAACCAGAAAATATTATTTATCACAATAATAAGGTGACACTCCTTGATTTTGGCATTGCTCGTTTTCTAGATTCCAAGAAAAGTAAAGACACTCTTATTTTAGGCAGTGTAGGTTATGCAGCACCCGAACAATTTGGCTTTCAACAATCCAATCCACAAACTGACATTTATGCCTTGGGTAAATTAATGAACTACTTATTAAATGGTTCACTAGAACATCAAAGCAATATTTCCTTTGATTTAAAACAAATTATTTTAAAAGCAACACAATTAGATTATAAGAACCGCTACAAATCTGTGAAAGAAATGGATCTAGCCATTCAACAAAAACAAGTTATTATTCCGCCATTCAATAATACTACTTTAAAATCGAAGATGATTAGCCTTGCATGGATTGTATTTACACTTATAATTGTGGTCGATATGGAGCCAGGGGAAACCATTAAAAATAGTTTTATTAATAAACTAAGTTGTTTTTTGTTTATATATTTTGGTTTATTCCTTTACTACAACAAGAATTTATTCCATAAGAACATGTCTAAAGTCCCTTGGCCAATACTTTATTCCATCATTCTCTTTATATTCGTATGTTTAGACGTATGGTTTTTTATGTGGATTGATTCCCTGATTTAAATGTATGCTCATGGCATACCAAACCTTTTTATATTTTTCTTATACTAAAGAAAAAGAAATAAGGAGTATATATGAAAAAGGGTTTAAAAGTATTTTTAACAGCCGCTATTGTCTTATCGGCTGTCGCATGTTCAACAACGAGTGATGAAGAAACAAAGAATAAAGACACAAAAGAAAAGGTCGTAGAAACAAAGAAAGATACTAGTGTTCCAAAAGAGTATCGTAATGCACTGCATAAAGCTGAAAATTACAGTAAAATGATGCACATGTCCAAACAAAAAATCTATGATCAATTGACTTCAGAATATGGAGAAAAGTTTGATGCAGAAGCCGCACAATATGCGATTGATAATCTAAATGCGGATTATAATGAAAATGCATTAAAATGCGGAGAAAACTACAAAAAGACGATGCATATATCAAAAGCTCGAATCTATGATCAATTAACTTCAGAAAATGGAGAAAAGTTTACACCAGAAGAAGCACAATATGCCATTGACAATATTAAGGGAGACTATTTAGAGGCAGTCTTAAAATCTGCCAAGAATTATCAAGAAACTATGAGCATGTCAAAAGATGCCATCTATGATCAATTAACTTCGGAATATGGAGAAAAATTCACGGCTGAAGAAGCACAATATGCCATTGATAATTTAGATGAATAATCCTATACTAAAGACATGAAACTCGCTATATTATTTCCTGGAATTGGATATCACACGGATAAACCATTACTATATTATTCAAAGAAGATATTAAAGAATATGGATTATGAAATCAAAGAAATTCATTTTGAAAACCTAGACTTTGATTTAAACAAATCTAAAGATGAGGCATATAAACAAGCCAAAGACCAAATTCATAAATTCGATTTAAAAGCTTATGATTCCATTCTCTTTATCTCAAAAAGTATAGGTACTTATTGTGCAGCTAAACTTGCCCATGAATATAAGTTAACTGCCAATATCTATTTCACACCATTAGATTTTACTTTGGAATATCTTCAACAAAAAGATTTAGTGTATTCTGGAACTCAAGATCAGTGGGCTAACTTCGATAAGATTGAACATTATTGTATTCATCATCTTATTGAATTTCATAGTATTGTTGATGGAAATCATTCCTTGGAAACAGGAAATATTCAAACAGATATTGAGAATTTGAAACAAATCATGTATCGTGTAGAAACATTTATCCACAGCTTATAAGGCTGTGGATATTTTTAATTGATCTTTTAAGCGCTCAAAATAATTCTTTTGAAATTGAATACGATCTAGCCATAATGTTTGTGCCGTCTTTGTTGTACACTCATAAGAAGCATATTCATTCAATGTTTGTAGCATCAAATCTACATACTTAATCTGTACATCTATTGATTGTTTACTAAATTGTGCAGCTTCTAATGTTTCATATAAACGATAGGCACCTACACGATCAATATTATCCGCTTCTTGTACACTCAATGTGAACGCATTATATTCCCCATCAAAATCCGCTTTTAAATCCACATGAATCGCAATGGCATAACATATATCATGAATACGCTCTTTAGGATAGTCAATCGATTCAAGAAATGTACGCACCATTTTACTAGATACCCTTCCATGATTTTGCCACTCATCCTGTGTTTTAAAAGGTGTACAATAGCTTACATCATGCAACAAACACGCAATCATTAAATCTTCTACATTCAATCCTTCTTTTTTCGCGATTTCCTTTCCAATATTTGCGACACGATACGAATGAGCCAAACGATATGTATCCTTTATTTTCAATTTCAAATAGTCTTGAGCCTTAACTAAGTACTCCATATATTCATTATATCTTTCAGAAAATTTCTGAAAAAAGCTTATGTTCATGGTATGATATATGAAAGGAGTTTTTTATTATGAAGTTAAATGTCGATTTAGAAAATCATTCATATCCAATATATATTGAAAGAAACGCAATTCAAAAAGTACATGAATATATTCCTGTATCAAGAAAGATTGCGATTATCACAGATACAGGTGTGCCTGAAAAATGGGTCAATATTGTCAAACAACAATGTCCGGATTCTTTTATATGCACCATACCGCAAGGTGAACCATCCAAATGTTTTGATCAATATAAAAAGCTTTTAGAAGAAATGATTTCACACAACATGTCTAGAAAAGATGCCATTATTGCACTAGGCGGTGGGGTTGTCGGAGATCTTGCAGGTTTTGTTGCTGCAAGCTACATGCGCGGCATTGATTTCTACAACATTCCAACGACTGTATTAAGCCAGGTTGATTCAAGTGTAGGTGGTAAAGTTGCTATTGATATGGGTTCCTACAAAAATATTGTCGGTGCTTTCTGGCAACCAAAAACTGTTATTATCGATCCAAACGTATTATCGACGCTTTCCCTTCGCCAACAACACAACGGTCTTTGTGAAGCACTTAAAATGGGACTAATTCTAGATGATCATTTAGTCTCTTTATTTGAACAAGAAACATTAGATATCGATGCGATTATTACGCGTTCCATTGAATTAAAGCGAGATGTAGTTCAACAAGATGAAAGAGAAAGTAATCTTAGAAAGATTTTAAACTTCGGACACACCATAGGACACGCCATTGAATCGGCATATGGATTAAATACATATCTTCATGGAGAATGCGTGGCGATGGGTATGTTATTCTTTATTGAAGATGAGACATTAAAACAACGCGTATTAAATATATATAGAAAGCTAGATTTGCCACAAGTACCAGACTATGATACTGCCACACTATTAGAATATGTAACACATGATAAGAAAAGCAGTCATAATACCGTATCTACAATTCTAGTAAAGCAATCTGGTTCTTATATCATCAAAGAACTTTCTTTTAAAGAAATACAAGAAGTATTAGAAAGAGGACCTTATGAAAAATAATTTCGGTACAAATATATCTTGGACATTATTTGGTGAAAGCCATGGTCCTGCCATCGGTATTACATTA
This sequence comes from Holdemanella hominis, assembly GCF_014306155.1. Classification (NCBI taxonomy): domain Bacteria; kingdom Bacillati; phylum Bacillota; class Erysipelotrichia; order Erysipelotrichales; family Erysipelotrichaceae; genus Holdemanella; species Holdemanella hominis. The sequence continues at coordinate 14,829 of NZ_JACRWH010000025.1, forward strand.
GATGGTCTTCCTGCAGGCTTTAAGGTGGATATGGAACAAATCAAATCGGACATGGATAAGCGTAAGGCAACAGGTAAGATTTCAACCCAAAGATACGAAGCGGATGAAGTGCATATTCTTTCTGGAATGTATAATGGCTATACAACAGGTACAGCACTTACCATTCTAATTGAAAACCAAAACACAAAGTCAAAAGACTATTCTGCTTTTCATGGAAGATTGCGTCCTGGACATGCTGATTTTACTGCCTTTGAAAAATACAATGGATATCAAGACTATCGTGGTGGTGGACACTTTTCTGGAAGACTTACCGCATGCATTGTAGCTGCTGGAAGTATTTGTAGACAAATTCTAAAATCACAAGGAATTGTGATTGGATCACACATTGAAAGTTTATATACTCTATCAGATACTCCTTTCTCTAAAGACTACACTGTTCTAGAAAAACAAATTCAAGAAGTCAATGATAAAAATTTTGCGGTTTTAGATAATCAAGTCAAAAATCAAATGATTCAAGAAATCGAAAAAGCAGCTGCTGAAGGTGATTCATTAGGTGGTGTTTTAGAAACCGCCGTTATAGGCCTTCCTGTAGGACTAGGAGAACCTTTCTTTGATTCTGTAGAAAGCATTTTATCCCACTTGATTTTCTCTGTACCAGCCGTCAAAGGTGTTTCCTTTGGCAAAGGATTTGGCTTTGCGAAATTAAAAGGCTCACAAGCCAATGATGCCTTCCGCTTTACTAATAAAATTGAAACAAAAACCAATAATAATGCCGGAATCAATGGTGGCATCACAAATGGTATGCCAATTTTGATCCATACTTGCATTAAGCCAACGCCATCGATTTTTAAAACACAAGAATCTGTGGATTATCTTTCAAAAGAAAACGTGGATCTTAAAATTCAAGGAAGACACGACCCATGCATCTTGCACCGAGCAAGAATTGTTGTGGATAGTGTAGTTGCGTTTGGTTTATTAGATTTATATATGTCTAGGCTTGCCATTAAGCCGCTTCAGGGGGATTTTGAATGAAAGTAAAAGTAACACCAAGTAAAGTACATGGAAATGTAAAAATACCTGCATCCAAATCTATGGCGCATAGAGCTTTAATTTGCGCCTCATTAAGTGATGGTACAAGTATTGTTTCTAATATCACAAACTCAAAGGATATTGAAGCAACTGTTGGCTGCATGAAAGCTTTGGGAGCTAAAATTAAACAAATCGATGAAACTACATATGAAGTAACAGGTACAAATCTTTTTAAACAAGAAGGAAACATTACGTGTAATGCGAATGAATCCGGTTCTACTTTACGTTTTTTGATTCCACTTGCCGCATGTACAAATGCCAAAGTTAAATTTTTAGGTCAAGGAAGATTGCTTCAAAGACCTATGGATGTATATGAAAATGAATTTAAAGAACAAAACATTGAATTTAATCAATCGGATAAAGAAATCATTGTACGTGGAAATCTACAAGCAAAAGACTATGTTGTACAAGGAGATATTTCCAGCCAATTTATTACAGGATTCATGTTTGTCCTTCCATTATTAAATCAAGATAGTACACTAACAATTACTAAGCCTTATGAATCGAAGAGCTATGTAAATCTTACGATTCAAATGCTAGCAAAATTTGGTATTGAAATTATAGAAACTAGTTCAAATTCATATTTAATCAAAGGAAACCAACACTATAAAGCACAAGATGTTTCTGTTGAAGGAGACTTTTCTCAGCTAGCCTTTTTTGCGGTATTAGGCACTTTAAACAATGCTCTTTCATGCTCCAATATGGATATGTCTAGTATTCAAGGTGATAAGGCAATACTAGATTGTATTCCTAGTTTTACAAGTAACAAGGATACAATCACGTTCACAAAAAAACAACCTGCACCACAAACTATCGACTTATCAAATTGTCCAGATTTAGGACCAATCTTATGTGTCTTAGCCAGTTTCACAAATGGTGAAACAAATATTGTGAATGCAGCTCGTTTACGTATGAAAGAAAGTGATCGTATTCTTGCTATGGAAACCGAGCTTAAAAAATGGGGTGTGGATATTACTTCTACATTTGATTCCATTCAAATTCACGGTAAAGAACACTATAAATCAGATAGTACAGTAGAAATCTTTGGACATAATGATCACCGTATAGTTATGGCAATGACGGTTTTTGGGTTATGCGCAGAATCTGAATGCATTATTGATGATGCCCAAGCCATCACAAAGAGTTATCCTACTTTCTTTGAAGACATTCAAAGCTTAGGTGGAAAGGTTGAGATTCTATGACAAACATTGCGATTATCGGACTTGGATTAATGGGAGCAAGTTTTGCGAAGAAACTAACACACTTAAACTACAATGTTTATGGTATTGATGTTTCTAAACAAACGATTGATAAAGCCAAAGAATTAAAAATCATCGTAGATGGTAGCACAAATCCTTTAGATGTCATTTCAAAATGTGATACATTTATCTTCTGTCTATATCCAACTAAAATTCTTCCTTGGATTGAAGTCTATCAAAATGATATTCCTAAACATTCATTATTAATGGATATCAGTGGTGTTAAGACAAACATTGTCAAACCTATTCAAGATGTATTACGCGAAGATCTTGAATTATTAAGTATTCACCCCATGTGTGGTAGAGAATCTCGTGGTATTGAATTTAGTGACGAAACGATTTTTAAGGGTTCAAACTTTATTCTTGTTCCTACTCAAAAGAATAAAAATGAAACAGTTGAAGCCGTAAAGGAATTAGCTAACAAGATGGAATTTGGCAGAATTTGTACATTATCTATTGAAGAGCATGATAAAATGATTGGTTTTTTATCACAGTTAACCCATGTCATTGCGGTATCTTTAATGAATACACATGATAATGCACATCTTGTAGAATATACAGGAGATAGTTTTAGAGATTTAACGCGTATTGCGAAAATCAATGAAGATTTATGGACCGAATTATTTATTATGAATAAAAATATCTTATTAGATGAAATTAACCAGTTTATCGATTCAATCTCTCACTTTAGAGATTCTTTAGAACAAGAAGATACACAAGAGATGAAGCGTCTATTCATTCAATCCACAAAGCGTAGAGATAAATTTAATAAAACCGATGCGAAGAAGAGATAATGCTCTTCTTTTTTTACACTTTTTTTGGCATAATAAAAAGTGGAGGTTTTACAAATGAAAACGAATACAACAAAAAGCTTTTTAACTATTACACTTGCCATATTTATCATCAGTGTCGCCATATATTTCTTCTTAATTCCTAGTGAAGTTATCACTGGAAGTGTTACTGGTTTAGCTATGGTTTTAGCTAAAATCACAAGCCTATCTATTTCTACACTTACCTTTGTGATCAACGCCTTATTGTTGATTCTAGGTATTGTTCTAATTGGTAAGGAATTTGGGGCAAAAACGATTTATGCCTCTTTATTATTGCCTTTATTTCTAGCTGTATTTGAAAAAATGTATCCAAATAACGTGTCTTTAACACAAAACGCTGTTTTTGACATGGCTACATATACATTAATTTTAGCTTTTGGACAAACTATACTATTTCGTGTAAACGCATCGAGTGGTGGAACAGATATTATTGCGAAAATCGTCAATAAATATACACATATAGATCTAGGCAAAGCTTGTACATTAGTCGGTCTACTCATTTGTACAACAAGTCTAATTGTATATGATATTGGTGCTTTAGTGGTTGGTGCATTGGCAACTTTAGCCAATGGTCAGGCTGTAGATTATTTTATTGATGGTTTTAATAAGAAAAAGAAGATTTGTATCTTATCCAAAGAATATGAAGTGATTCAAGATTATATTATGAACACATTAAAGCGTGGTGTTACTTTATATTCGGCAAAAGGTGGTTATGATAAAACAGAACATACAGAGCTTGTCACAATTATGGCTACAAATGAATATAAAAAATTACTATATTATCTTCAAGAAAGTGATATTGAAGCATTTGTAACGGTATCTACAGTTAATGAAGTCATCGGTACTTGGAACACTAAGAAAAATCACGTTTAAAAGGACTCAGTCTCATAGTTTAATTGCACTTTCGATAATCCTTTTAGTATTCGAAATGGATTATGATATTTTGTTTTTTAATATACAAAAAGACTGTAGCGACTCACATATCGCTACAGTTTTATTATTTATATTGAACTTTTATTAAAGGTTTATCTAGTTGATCGCCTTTTTCCAATTTAGAAATACGCTCATCATTAACAACTATCATCATCGTGATCGTATTATACCCTTTTTCTTCAATCATTTCTTTATCGAAATATACAATAGGCTGCCCTTTATTCACTCTATCATTTATATTCACTTTCTTAACGAATCCTTCGCCTTTTAATTCGACTGTATCCAATCCAACATGAATCAATATTTCAATACCATCCTCTGATTGAATTCCAATCGCATGAAGGCTGTCTTGAATCATAACAACTTGTCCATCAATAGGTGAAATAATTTCTCCATCACTCGGGTTGATTGCGATTCCATCACCTAGTAATTTGTCTGCAAAAACTGAATCAGGAACATTTTCAATAGGCACAATATCTCCTTGCGCACATTTAAAGATTTCTAATTCATTTACTTTCTTTCTAAAAAACATTATTGACTCACTTTCTCTACATATTCTTCAAAATCACTTTTTATAACTGTTACCTGTGGACCATAAATGATTTGAATGCCTTTACCCTTTTTAATTAATCCTTTTGATCCTGATTCTTTTAACAATTCTTCATTCACTAAATTTTCATCTACAACAGTTAAGCGAAGTCGAGTTGCACAAGCATCAATATCCACTAAATTGTCAACTCCACCTACACCTTCTAGAATTAATTCTGATTTCGTGTTATTTTTATTTTTCAAATCCTCTTTAGTATACAATTTAATATTTGTTGAATTTTCTTCACGTCCTGGTGTCATAATATTAAATTTCTTAATCAAGAATGAGAAAATTAAATAGTATGCTATTGCATAGATTACAAATAAAACTAACATCATTGGCCAATTTGTTTTTGTTGGTCCTTGAAGTAATCCATAAAGTGTAAAATCAATCAAACCACATGAGAAAGTTGTTCCAATACAAATATTCAACAGATGACATAATAAGAATGATAAACCTGCTAAACCACAGTGTAAAATAAATAGTGCTGGAGCAATAAATAAGAATGTAAATTCAATTGGTTCTGTAATACCAGTTAAGAATGAAGTTAAACCTGCTGAAAACAATAAACCTGCTACTACTTTCTTATTTTCAGGTCTTGCACATTTATACATAGCGTATGCCGCTGCAGGTAATCCTGCCATCATAAATGAATATTTACCACTCATAAAACGACATGCATCTACGCTAAAGCGTACCGTATTAGGTGATGCCAATTCTGCAAAGAAGATATTTTGTGCACCTGCAACTACAACTCCATCAATAGTTGCCGTTCCACCAAGTGCTGTCTGCCAAAATGGGATATAGAATACATGGTGAAGACCAAATGGAATCAATGCACGTTCAAGGAATCCAAAAATAAATGTTCCTGCATATCCAGAAGCTGTTACTAAATTACCTAATGTAAAGATTCCACTTTGTACAAATGGCCATACAAAGAAGCAAAGAATTCCTACGAAAATATACACGATAGTACTAATAATTGGTACGAATCGAACTCCTGAAAAGAATGATAATGCCATAGGCAATTCTTGTTTGTAGAACTTATTATGTAATGCTGCAACTCCTAATCCTACAATAATTCCTCCAAATACACCCATTTCTAAAGATGTAATTCCTAGTACACTAGATAATTGTCCTTGTAAAACAAAATCTGCCTGACTTCCATCTGGAAGAATATAACCAGAAATCTTTAGCATCGCATTAATAGATGTGTGCATTACAATAAACGCAATTCCAGATGATAAAACTGCAACTGCCTTTTCTTTTCTTGCCATACCTAGTGCAACTGCTAATGCGAAAATCAAAGGTAAATTTCCAAAAATCGCTGTACCTACCTGAGACATAATCGTTAATAAACCATTTAATACAGTTCCTGACCCTAATAATCCAGTTAAATTATATGTCTCAATCGTTGTTTGATTTGTAAACGAAGAACCTAATCCCAACAAAAGTCCTGCGATTGGTAAAACAGATACTGGTAAAAAGAAAGACTTTCCTACCTGCTGGATCATAGCAAAAAACTTTCCAGACTCTTTAGACTTATTCATATTTCATTTTCCTCCTAATAAAATTGATACATTGTCGTTGAAATAAAATTTTTATTTGAATCAAAGATTGGTTTTTCAAAACCTTTTGTGTTAATAGCATTTGGAAAATAATCCGGTTCCATACAAAATGCATCATACTTTTTATAAACAACCCCATTTTTACCTATTGTATTTTTTAATGAATTTGATGTATAAAACTGCATTCCTGGCATATCCGAGTACACATCCATATGTATTCCACTTTTCATACTTCTAGTTTGAGCAATTAATCGAAATCCCGTATGAGGATGATCGAGTACATAGTTATGGTCATACCCTTTTTCAATTTGTAGCTGGTGATAATTTGAGTTCAATCTATCTTTAATAAATGAATACTTTGTTAAATCCATTGGTGTATTTTTTACTTCTCTAATTTCACCAGTTGGAATTATATCTTCATCAACGGGCGTAAATGATTTCGCATGAATACAGAACTCTGTAGAAAATATATTTTCTCCCAAATTAAAATATGTATGATTCGTAACGTTTAAAATCGTTCTTTTATTTGGTGTCGCAAAGTATGACAATATCAATCCATTTGTCTCTGTCAACGTATATGTCATCTTTATATAGACTTCGCCTGGAAAACCTTGCTCCATATCACAACTTAAATAAGATAAACATACAGAATTTTCACCAGTGATTTCAAAATCCCAAATCACTTTATGAAATCCATGCTCTTTGTCACTATGAATATTATGGTTTCCTCTATTCTTATCTAATAAATATGTTTTGCCATCCAATTCAAACTTTGCATTGGATATACGATTTACATTGCGACCTACCGTTGCCCCAAACATTGGATGATTATCAAGATATTCTTCTAATGAGTCATATCCTAATACTACATCCTGAAAATTACCCTTTTTATCTTTAACAAACAAGGATATTAGAATAGCACCAAAATTAGTGATTACTGCTTTCATTCCTTGTTTATTCACGATTTCAAACTTGTAAACTTCTTTACCCGATGGATGTATTCCAAATATTTCTTTTTTAACGCTCATGAGCAATAATCTCGTTCACTACTGAATCTTTGATTGTTACATTTTCTTTTTCTAATTTTTCAATTGTAGACTTAAATTGTGGTAAATAATTCTTATGTGCAATCAACAATTCATCCAAAACACGTTTCGCATTTTCTCCCGATGGAATCAATTCATTTAATGTAAATGCTTCAAGTGCCAATCCATAATTACCTGTAACTGCAGCTTCGATTGTACATTCTTCCATTGCCTTCATACATTGAAGCCATCCTCTTTGTGCACTTGGTAATTTTCCCCAAGCAACAGGCATTGCTCCTTTTGCCCCAATATAGCAGCTTACTTCAACAATTGAATCTTCCGGCAATTCTGGAATTGCTCCTCTATTTTTTGTGCTGACAACCATATGAGTCTGCTTATTGTTATAAATCGCATTGATACATTCACACGCTGCATCGCTGTAATAAGCTCCACCACGTTTTGATAACTCTTCTGGTTTATGATCTAAATTCGGATTTTTATATAATTCAAACAATTTATTTTCTGTTTCTTTTACTTGTTGACCACGAGTACCAATTGTTTCATATTCCATCAAACTATGCTCTAACATTTCTTGTTGACGATAATAATATCTATGGTATCCACAAGGAATCATATTCATTTCTCTGATTTGTTCTCCAAAGAAAGGAACGTTATTGATGTTTGCTGGAAGACCAACATCTTTTCCATCCAACATAGCATCAATTACTTTACTTGTTAATTCATTTCCATCTTTATCATATACTTTGTGCCAATGAAAGTGATTTAGCCCTACGAATTGATAAATCAACTCATTTGGATCTACATTTAATGCAATAGGCTCTTTCATCATAGCAATCGTTGGAACATTACATAAACCGATACAACGATCCCACTTTCCGTATTTAATAACTGCTTCAGTTACCATTCCACTTGGATTTGTAAAATTAATTAACCATGCATTTGGACATAATTCTTTCATATCCTCTACAATATCAAGAATGACAGGAATTGTTCTAAATGCCTTAAAAATTCCACCAGCTCCATTTGTTTCTTGTCCTAACATTCCATAAGACAAAGGAATTCTCTCGTCTTTAATTCTAGCTTCCAATAAGCCCACTCTAAATTGTGTTGTAACAAAATCCGCATCTTTTAATGCCTCTCTACGATCAAAGGTTACATGCACTTTTACATCATAGCCTGCTGCATCCCACATACGTTGTGACATTTTGGCATCAATATTTACTTTTTCTTTTCCTTGCTCAATATCTACAAGCCAGATTTCCTTAATTGGAAGTTCATTATAACGTTTAATGAAACCTTCCATCAATTCAGGTGTATAACTGCTTCCGCCACCAATCGTAACAATTTTCAATCCTTTTTCCATAATGTTTTCTCCTTTTCTATTGATAGCTTTAATTTACTTTTTACCCAGTTGTTATTCAATATTCCCAAGAATCGTAGATAGTTTTTTCTGCGCAAAATAAAAAAGATTCAAAAAAATCTGAAACTTTTTGAATCTTTTTAATCCTCTGGTCGATCATCCATATAATCAATTGAATCATAAATATATTTTGTGTTCTTTTTTCTTTTCTCATTATAAATACAACCATACAAAACATCCATAATGTATTGCATGGCTATATGACTTGAAAACTGAGACATTCTATCTCGATTATTTTCAGAATCACTAATCGATAAATGATATGTCACATATTGAGAATAATAATTACTTCCTGCTTTTCCAATTTGTATAACTTTCACACCTTTTTCATATAATTTTTTTACAATTGGCAATATAAATGTAGCCTTTCCCGAATAAGATAGAATAATCGCTACGTGTTTTTGGTCCGAAGCCAATACAGTTAATCTTTGATTATAAAAGCTGCTTGGACAGTTTACACTTCTTCCAATAGTCAACATTTTATCTTGAAAATTTTCTGCTATATTTGAATTATGGGCATGAGTATAAACATCAATTACATCTGCCGAATCTATTAATTGTGAAACTGCTTTGATTTGGTCTAAATCAACATATTCAAATGTATCTTTAATAGCCTTCTCATAAAGTTCTAAAAGCTTAAAAGCTATCTGTCTAGGATTATCCTTTGCCTGAAATGGATAATTCACATTGATATAGGAATTATTTTCTAATAAATCAGCATTTTCTTTTGCGATACTCACTTTTAAATCATTGAATCCATTAAACCCAATCTTTTTCACAAAACGATGAATCGCAGATTTTGATATAAATAGTATATCAGCCAATTCTTGAATCTTTAGTTTCGTAACCGCATCTTTATTATTTAAAATATAAGATGCAATTTCAGACTCTAGCGGTGTCATAGAATCACATAGTTCTATCCTTTTTTCCAATTTCATGTTATACACCTCCAACTATTCCAATAATATCTAAGAATTCTTAAAATATAAAAAGAAAAATTAACAAAAGCATACTATTCACTTTCAAAAGTTTAAAAAATTTCATTTTTTGAAAGTGAGGCAATACTATGAAAACCATTTGATAGTGGTAATTTAAAGATAACCAATTTGGATCGCATTATTTAGTTTTCAAATGAATCCATTACGTCTTTTATTCTATATGATGGACCTACTATACTGACTATATGTGAATGATGCAGTAGTCGATCCAGTATCGCATTTGCTATTACAGGATCTCCGAATATAGTTGACCATTTAGATAGATTCTTATTTGTTGTGATTATAGTTGATCGTTGTTCATATCGTCTTGATATCAACTGGAAAAACAGATTCGCATCTTCTTTATCTAGATTGATATATCCAATCTCATCTATTATCAGCAGTTTCTGGCGCGTAAAAAACTTAAGTCTTTGATCCAGTCTGTTCTCAGATTCAGCACGTTTCAATTGAAGCATCAATTCTTGACATGTGATGAAATATACACTTTTTCTATGCTTTGCTGCTTCAATGCCTATTGAAGTTGCTAAATGTGTTTTTCCAGTTCCCGAGCTTCCGATAAATAGAATATTTTTGTTGTTTTCCATAAATCGCAATGTCGTGTAGTCTTCTATTTCACTTTTATTGATGCTCGGTTGGAATGAAAAATCAAAGTCATTGATTGTTTTCTCGAATGGAAATCCGGCTGTGTGCACACAGGCTTTGATGGCTCTTTTTTCTTTTAGATCCATTTCTTTTTCTGTTAATTCATATAGTGCATCAACAGTTGATTTTTCGCCTGAATTGATCATAGCGATATAGCTTGGCAGGTTTTCTTTTATTGTGAATAATTTAAGGCTTTCTTTATATTAGCTTCACCAGTTGATAACAACAGTCTCTCGAATAATGAAATACACTAATTTGTCTTTTTAGCTCTCTAACTAACCAACTTGCTTTAATTGCTTCTTTTTCATAGAAATCGCTTTTGCCATCATCTGATATATATATATATATATATATATAGTGATTCACAGTAATGCGACCAACTTAAATCTGGTAATTTTGATATTTCAAATAAGAATGCTATTCAGAAATTTAGTTTAAAATATGCATATAACACTTACTTTTTAAAGGGTTTTATGTTAATGTTTAACTGGTGATATAATATGAAATATTATAATGAAATTTTAGATTTAGGTATCTTTACAAGACAAGACATACAAAGAATTATTAAAAATTCAAAAACTGCTGAATCCTTTTTATCTCGTTCCCTAAAAAAAGGATATATTAAAAGAATTAAACAAAATTATTATGTTGCGATAGATATCGCAAATAATACTCCATTTTGTAACAAATATGTTATTGCCACAAAATTAGATAAAAGCAATTATATATCTTATCACTCTGCTTTAGAATATCGTGGTTTAAATAATCAAGTATTTAATGAAGTTGTTTATTCTGGTCATAAAAGAATCAACGATTTTGAATTTGAATATGTTGCTTATCATTTTGTTCAAAGTAAATGTGATCTTCAAATTGAAACAAATTATGATGGTGTTAAAGTAACAAGTATTGAAAGAACAATGATTGATTGTATTGATCAAATAGATTTAGCAGGTGGCATCGAAGAAATTTATCGCGCTTTTGATTCAATTCATAATATTAATGAAGATAAGTTGATTGAGACATTAAAGTTTTATAATAAAAAAGTATTATATCAAAGAGCTGGCTATATTTTAGAGACATTTAAAAATAATTTAGGTATCAGCAATGCTACCCTCGACTATATTCATTCACAAATAGGTTCTTCTAAGTGTTATCTAAATTCTTCTAAAAAAGTAAGTAATACAACATTAAATAAAAAATGGAATGTTTGCGTGCCCAATTATATTTTAACAATATTAAGCAAAGGAAGTGATGACAATGAATTTTAATAAAAGACAACTTCAAAAAGAAGCTGATAAATATCATTATATAAGAGACACTTATGAAAAAGTTATTCGTTTAGTTGATATATTATCTTATATCCGTATGGAGCCTGACTTATTTAATAATTTAGCTTTAAAGGGTGGAACTGCAATCAATTTAACAATCTTTGATCTACCGCGCCTATCAGTTGATATTGATTTAGATTTTACTACAAATTCTTCGAGGGAAGAAATGATGCAAAAAAGAAAAAGAATCAAAGAGTTGCTAGTAAACTATTTAGAGAAAAATGGTTATAAACTTGATAAAGACACTCGTGAACATCATGCTCTGGATAGTCTTAAAGCAAGTTATATTAATGCCGGTGGAAATCCTGATACCATCAAAATTGAAATTAATTATATGCTCAGAGCCCATGTTTATGAACCAGTGATTGTAAAAACAAAAGACTATGGTTTGATTGGTGAAGTGGAAATTCGAGCTATTAATCCAATTGAGATATTTGGAAGTAAACTAGTAGCTCTTATGACACGTTCAACTCCTAGAGATCTTTATGATTTTTTATACATGATAAATTCAAATATATTTAATGAAATAGAAATAAATAAAATGAAGAAATGCGCCGTATTCTACAGAGCTATCAGCAATGAAAATGGTAATTTTGACTTCAATTTGAATAACATTGATTCCATTACACAAAATCATATTAAAAGATTTTTACTTCCTGTTATTAATTCTAAAGAATTCTTTTCATTACCAGAAGCTAAACAAAAAATTATTGATTTCTTTAATGAACATTTTGTATTAAATGAAAATGAGTCTATGTTCTTAGATCAGTTTAAACAAAAGAATTATATGCCTGAACTGCTTTATGATGGCGATGAGTTAAAGAGAATTAAAAATCACCCTATGGCTTTATGGAAAACAAGAACAACAAAGAAACTCTAAGCATCCCTATGGATGCTTCAGACTGTTGACAAAGTGACTGTCGACAGTCTTTTTAAAATCTGATAGAATATCTGTGGCAGAAACGTACTTCATAAACCCAAAAATAGTCGACGTTTCTGCCATTTATTATGCCAAAAATGATATAATTATAGAGGGTTTATGGAGGATATCACAATGGCTATGACTAACAGAAACAATGCAAAATTAGATTGCATGATT
>NZ_JACRWH010000026.1:0-27073 GCF_014306155.1 Holdemanella hominis
CATCTACTTGTACTAATAATTGAGAATGTACTAAAGCTTCTATTGTATTATGATCAAACTTAGAAATCTCAATTGCCTTTTCTTCCATTCTTAATGAAATATCGAATGATCTTGAATTTATTTATTAAAATGCTCATACGCATACACAAAAAATCCAATATCTGCAACACACATCATTTCTTGTAAGTAATCATTGATATAAAATCCATAGATAGCTCCACCTGCAAGTAGAACAGCCATAGAAATGAATCACCATTTAGGAAAGCTCATCTGAAACACGAACTCCATCACAAGTACACGGAATAAAAACATTCTTATTATTCTTTTTTCTCTGTCTCTTTTTCATAATCTTACTTTGCATCTGGATATGTGTCTTCAAATTTATCGGCATATCGATTGTGCTTTTTATACTTGAAGAACATAACAACTAAGAAAACAACAGCTGCTACACCTAGTGCGTAAACTAACCAATCTAATGACATCATATACTATGTCCTCCTTTTCTAATTTCATATTAGCATAGTTGTAACCGTTTTCATACTACTTTTATTTCATTTTCAATCAAACGTATCATTTGTTATTTTTCATATGTAATATAACTGACTTAGTAAATAATTCTATCTAATATACTAAGTTTGTATGTTTTAAACAATACTTTCTCAAGCTATAAATCAGTATCATATTCCCTGAAACAATCTATAATTTTAGAGTTTCAATTAAAAAATATGACAGGGAAAAACAACTATATTGAAAGCATGAATCGAATATACATGGGCCAATAATATTTCACCTAATCATGAGTGAGCATTGCATTCGCTAAAAAGTATGATATAATTCAGGTAGTACATAAAGATGTTCAATAACTGAACACGAGAAAAGAGAGGACGGGAATCCTCTCTTTTTTTCACTTCTGCAATGTTTTGTCTTGGTTATGTTACTTCTTTAGTTCTCGAATAATTAGTAGCAAAACTACTAATGTTAAAAATTCTGAGTACATAAAGATAAAACAATAACCAAGCATTACAAAAGCGTTCTCTTTGAAGGTCTGAATTCATAAAGCCAACCTCCAGTCGAAATTATAACATAATCTGGTATCTTAAACCCCTTTCTGTCAGCTTTTTGAAAGAAAAAGTGAAGGATGCTGCTGGATCTGAAGCACGTAACATCACATCCTATATTACAAGTCTTATCTTAAAAGACTTAAAAGAAAAAGAATTATTATAAAGAGGACATTAGTCCTATTCCTTTCTTTTTTTTATGTAGCTATGAATAGCTACTCCAATAAGTGTCCCAACTATAAAAGCCACTATACCGTCCATTTGTATCAAAGCTCCTTTTTCATTCTTTATGTATCTTTATATAGAAATTTTAACAAGTATAAATTTAAAAACATAGTCTATTAATGCTCTAAAATACATGATACAATTTAAAGGTAGTCAATAAGTACGTGTCCTCGTACTTAGCTTTTGCTAAGTCTCGGACGTTTACTTTTAAAAAGTTCATAATATAATTCAAGTAGTACATAAAGATGTTCAATAACTGAACATGAAAAAGAGAGGACTCAATGAAAAAAAAATTGCAATTATCTTTCTAAGTATCATATCAATACTTTATATTTTTGATATTGATTTATTTTCCGCTAATCGTTTTCTCCAGGTTATTATAGGTTTATTAATTTTATTAAGTTTATATATTTTAGCAAAAAAAATATAACATAGAATATGTTCTCACTATTTTATCTTTTAGTAATCATAAACTAAAAGATACTTTAATAGGACAACAACCCTATGATAACTTAGAAGATTTTGTAAAAGGTAAACGACAAAAAAAGAAGTTAGTTCCCCTTTTTTTCTAAAGCATGAATAAAAATTTTCAAAATTATAATTCAAATAATGAAAATCTAGAATTTTAATTATTTTATTTAAATTGTTTTTGCTAAGTCTCGGACATTTAATTTTGAAAAGTTCATGATATAATTCAAGTAGGTAAATTTGGTGGCAACACTAAAATAAAGAGAGAGGACTGCAATCCTCTCTTTTTATTTTGTACTGTGCTACCGAGGACTATGTAACTAGTCCTTTTTCTTTGTATCTAAAATTTTAAATATTACATATATGTAATATCCAATTATAAATAAATAAATTAATATATATATAATGTTATTTGTTAATGTAAAAAGTTTCTTTCCATATCCTAATAAATATAAAAGAATATATATTGAAGAAATAAAAATTAAAACATTGGAGCTTTTTTTTACTCTAGATAATGTTGTCGATAACAGAATCACACAAATCCAAGAGTGTATAATAAAGTGTATGACAAAATGTTGCATTGGTATCAAAGCTCCTTTTTCATTCTCCAAGTATTCTTTATACAATGATTTTAACAAGTATAAATTTAAAAACACAGTCTATTAGTGCTCTAAAATACATGATATAATTTATTAGTAGTCAATAAGTACGTGTCCTCGTACTTAGCTTTCGCTAAGTCTCGGACGTTTACTTTTAAAAAGTTCATGGTATAATCTAAATAGGCAAAAGTTGAAGATGAATCTGCCACGTGAGAAGAACTGAACTCGTCACTCAGTTCTTCTTTTTTTACAAAAAAAACAAAATATTTTTGTTTTTAGCCAATTCATTAAATTTTTCTATAAACTTAGAACAAGAAGGACAATCATCTTTTTCAAAAATTACATAGAAATCATCTTGATTATTTACTTTTTCTTAATGTTGCTTTTAATCTGTACTTTTGTCTACTTGAGTTATAGTATACTTCTTTTCACTATTCTCTTTGATTATTGTTGGGATAATCAATTCCTCTATTATTTTATAATTTGTTGATCTTTCATCTGCAAAATAATACTCCCTAAATTTATCCAACGAAACATGTACATTATTTACAAAAGTTAAATTATTGCCATCTTTTTTCCAAATTTCATATTGATATAAATCAATGTCTGTTGTATCTAATAATACACAATATTCATTTCCACCAACTTGGAACCGAAAACCATCTAAATAATGTAGACAAAGGCTTGAATCATTCACTTTTATAATCATATCTTCCACCTACTTTCGATATTTATCTTTTTATTTTTTTCATTATAAAAGATTATTCACTTTTATTTAAGTATGATATTTTTAATTATTTTAACATCACAATTAAATAATTTGCATTTTTATATTTTAAAAAATCTATTTATTCCTGATATAGTTCAAGTATTGTTTAAATTATACCCTGCCTTTTTTTTACTTTGTTCATATAAACATAATGGATCAATTATATTACTCTAATTTGCTAGAGCAATATTTTTATTTCCTAAATAAACGTGCAAAGAAACCTTTATTTTTTTCTTTTTCTAATTCATTTTTTAACTTTTCTATCTCATTTAACTGCTCTTTTCTCGATCTAGTTGTTCTTTTAATTGATTTATTTCTTCTGTCTGGTCTTTTTTCTGTTCCAATAAAAATGTTTTTTCTTTGTTTTCTAGCATTAATAAAGTCATTTGTTCTATTTTATTTTTTAAATCTTCATTCAATTGCGATATTTTATCTGCCTGTTGTGCAACTTTTATTAACAGATTTTTGTTCTCATCTTCTAATTGTTTTAACCTAGAATCAGTGTCTTTATTGATAATTACAACAGGATTTTCTTTCCTGTGTTGATCTAAAATATCTACTGCTACATCATCTAAATAAGTAGTTCCATCCTGTTTCCATACATGATTTTCAATAGATGAATCTACTGAGTTGCTAGATACAAAAACATTTGATGACTACTATACAAATGAATTGCTACTATTATCCGATACTATTAAACAATCATGCTTTGAAATTCTATTCAATTCTCATATTGAGTGCTGATTCACCTATATTTAACAACTTGATTGCTAATATTTACTTTTAAAAAGTTCATGATATAATTCGTGTAGGCAAAAATCACAAAATTGTGCCACGTTAAGGAAAACTGACCTAGTCACTCGGTTTTCCTTTTTTTTTGCAAAAAAAGAGGACTTAATATCCAATGTCATTTAGTTAAGAATGACGAGACTGTTTAGATTAATACATCTAGGCAGTCTTTTTGGTTGTCACCACGCCAAAAAGTGCAGCATTTCTGCTACATCGTTGGATATATGGTTATAAGTGTTAATCAAAACGGTAATTGAAGGAGACTGGAGCTTTCGGCTTCAGTTTTCTTTTATTCTGTCTATTTCTGCGAACAGGAAGGATTTCTTTCGCAATGACATCACAAATATAAGATGGAGTCTTCGTTTTCTTAAGATGCTCCCGAATAATATGAAAAGCTCGAACAAAGTTAAGTTGGTATTCGTATTTGCGTTTTCGTTTAGCAACATCGATTCCATTTGTAATACGGCTACAAAAGTTGTAAAGGAGCATCTTAGCATAAATTTCCTGTTCAATCAGGTTTCGTTTCTTAGAATGCAATGTGTTTAAATCCAAATCATATTTTAACTCACGATAACTCGTTTCGATTTCCCATCGAAAATGATACAGCTCTTTGATATTCTGTATACTGAATTCATCTTTATCAAGATTCGTGATGATACATTCATACGTATCCTCTGTAATCTTAAAGCGAACAACTCGGCATTCAAAATCATAAAATGGTGACTTATTGAAGTAATCGAATCGCTGATTCTGTGGTACAAACTTATAGATTTCAGGGTGAGCTTTTATTTTATTTGTTTGCTTTGTAGTCAATATGCGTTTGACTTGCATATCAAATTCTTCATCTGGAAAAGGTCCAAAACTGCGTAGCATCCCAGTAGAATGAATATCTTTAACTCGAACCAGATACTTATTTCCTGATAAGTTAATTTTTTCAAAGGAATTGATGGATTCATACCCTCTGTCTGCAATAAAGATGGCTCTATCGCCTTTGTGGTGCTCGACAATTTTATTGAGTGCCTCTCGTTCATCCTGTATAGCCTGTCCCTGAAGAACGATATCATCATAGGTATATTCCAAAATATCATAGCTTGTGTTTAGATGAAAAGCAGAGAATGGTTTATCGGAATTGTTCGCTTTTTGGATTGTTGTTTTCTTGTCTTTGATTTCAGAAGTAATAGGCAATGTAGAGCCATCCACAGCTAAAAGACGATATCCTTTATATAATTTTGGCTTTTTAGTTTTTTCATTAAACAAATTGAATAAGGTATGAAAAGCATCTGGTTGAATCTTATCTCTTGCCTGTATAAAAGAAGATACAGTCGGTGTATCTAGATTGTAGCCAAATAATTTATACAATTCATCTTTTAATGAACCGCCTTCTAAAAGCAAAACATTCATCAATGTGTTTCCAAATAGATGCTTTCTTTTGCGTGTGAAATCCTTATCCGGATTGATAACAAATAAAGAAGAGGATTCATCTAATTGATGTATACATTGTTTTAGCATCTTTTTCATATGTTTAAACTGGTTCATAAGTATTCTCCTATAACAGTGTACTTATAAACAAATAACATATTTAAGCATAATAAATCTTTTGAAGAATTTGGTGTTCTTAAGTCAAAAGAGGAATAGAATTGCTTGGTAAAAATTTTATGGCTTATTGTAAGGGGACTATATAATTTTTCTTGCATTTTGCAAAAAAATATGGTATATTAATCATGACGAAGGCGTGATATGCGCAACCTGGAATCCTACCTCAGCTTTGACTGAGATGGAGTCCAGTTTTTTTTATGAGAAAGTGCTAATATACAATTATTCTTTTCAATCTTTTCTTGTCCGAATAAATATATGTTAGCACTTTCTATTTAATAATTATTTACTTTTAAAACAGTTACTATAAGATTCCATCATTTCTAATAGTCGAATTTTAGGGATATTATAAGTAGTTAAGTTAGTATTAATATCTAAACTTGTCTCAAAATTTTGTGTTTTTACTTGTTCATATGTCCAATTTTTATTTAATTCGTTTAATGCAGAATATACTTTTGAATTTTTGATTGCTTTTGCCTGATTATTAATAGTATTCACAAATAATGGCAATATTGGTTCATAGTGATTTATAGTATTTCTCATAGCTCGAATATATTCTAATCGGCCTGAAAATTTGCTCAATTTTTTATATTCATATTCTCCGCTTTGAAGTTTCAAACTTTTATTTTCCATAATTGTATATATTTCATTTTGTAAACTTTCATCAAGCATCGAAAACAATATGGATATTTCGCCTAAGGTTAAAGCATTAGGAACTACCCAAAGAGGTGCAATTATATTTTTTGAAGTAAAATGAGTTACTAATCGATTTGATACATCTGTTTTATACCCATCAATTTCTTTGCCAGTTCCTATGCTATACATTTTTTTGATGAGGTCTATTTTTGCTAAAAATCCATAATCGTTTTCTACATATCCTGTTTTCTTCAGTGTGTTATACATGTTACTACAAAAGAGAGGAAAATACTTATCATCAACTTTTTCTTCGTTTGAATTAAAAACATTTAAAAAGGTTTCAATTTCAAGCGCATAGTTGGTGCAATAAATATCTTTCTTTTCCTCAACATAGTTTTTACATAGTATTGAAAAAATAACATTTTTAAATTTTCTTTCAAAATCTCTAATGCTTTTATACAACACATCAGTAAACTTTAGTTCTATCTCCATTATTTTTAAAAACTCTTTAAAATTTGTATATTCACCATAGACATGGTTTCCATTCTCATCTTTTCCTGTTGCAAAGATTTCTTTATAAGGATTTATTAAAGTGATATAGTTTACGTCAACAAACCAATGCTCATCTTCTTTGTCAACGACTATCTTTTTAGAATCATATAAATAACGAATTTGTTCATCTATATTTTTATATTCTTTATGATTTTCTATACATTCCATATAATTTACTTCCATTTCTACGTTACATATTTTATCATGAATCTACTTAGATTTCGACATAGAGAACAAAGGTTATAAAAAAGAGATACAAAATTTATGTATCTCAAAAAAGTGATATTTTATTAACTTAATGACATTGACTTAATATCCTCTGATTTTTTATATATTCCACCACTTATATACTGTTGGTTTTGTTAAACCTGTATCACGAATACAATCTGCTTTTTCTATATTTTATATTAAGTACGACTCATCCTATTCAATATAAATTTTTAATAAATACTATAAAAATATATTATATTTCTATGTGCTTTATTCATGATTGAATTTTCCTATACATATTATACTTAAACACTGCATAATAACACATTGTTACTCCTATAGCAGATGATGCTAATAAAATAAATAGATAATTCTCATTGTTTAAACAAGCAGATAATAATGAAGATATTAATGCTCCTAATCCCATGATCATTAGTCCTCTACCAATCATTCTACAATAAGAATCTTTATCTTCATTTAAAATCATTATTCTATTATGCAAATGCAATAATCCTATATTTCCTTTTTTTATACAATATCCATTCATAAATACTATTATACCTATTAAGGATATCATAAAATATTTAATCATATATTTTCTTATCCCTCTCCATCATTATCACTACGTAAAAATCACTGATATGTCCATTTGTATCAAAGCTCCTTTTCCATTCTCTAAGTGTTCTTTATAATTTTATATTCCAATATTGTATCTTACATAAGTGGTGGGAAAATAAGCGCGCCACCATAAAGAGACACGTGTATAGCTAATATAATAAAAGTAGCAAGAAGAAGAAATACTACAAAATATTTGAAATATTTTTCAGCCTGTTTTTGAGATATTTTTCCATTTTTATTAAGCTCAGGATGCTCATCAAGTTCTTTTATTCTTCTTTTTAAATAATTATCTAAAAATTTCATTACTAATCACTATCCTCTCCATCATTATCACTACGTAAAAATCACTATACTGTCCATTGGTATCAAAGCTCCTTTTTCATTCTCTAAGTATTCTTTATACAATGATTTTAACAAGTATAAATTTAAAAGTACAGTCTATTAGTGCTCTAAAATACAGGATATAATTTATTAGTAGTCAATAAGTACGTGTCCTCGTACTTAGCTTTCGCTAAGTCTCGGACGTTTACTTTTAAAAAGTTCATGATATAATCTAAATAGGCAAAAGTTGAAGATGAATCTGCCATGTGAGAAGAACTGAACTCGTTACTCAGTTCTTCTTTTTTTACAAAAAAGCAGGTTGTCATCCTGCTCTTATATGCTTTGTTGTCTAGTCATCTCTATCAAGCTATTTGCAAATATAGTAGGCAACCATACTTGCTCCGACAGAGACTAAAAAGTTGAAGAAAAACTCTGACACGTTCTTACCTCCTTCCCGTTACCGAGAGAGGAGTTGCAAAATAGTATGTCCATTTTATCATAAAATCAAATGTACAAAAATAATAATTATATAAATCAACTAATACCATAAAATATAATATTGTTCATCATTATTTTATCGCAAAATTTCTTCAAAAAATTTTCAAAAACAGATAAAAAGTATAGGATTTTATGCATTTTCTTGAATTATTGCACCTTTATACAAAGCAGAAATAACAATAAAATCCGTTATCAACAAAATAGCTTTTCGATTCCGACTGAGACCACCATTTGTCAAAGATTGCACCTAGCATTTCCCAGGTGCTTTTTTTATGTCTTATTTAAAGCATATTCTTGCATTATGGTTATGTTCAATATCATCAATAATAGCGAATTCATTCTCTCTTTTAGATAAAAGTTACAAAAAAACTACAAAAAATTTTCAAAGCATACTAAAAACGGATAGTAAATTATCCGCTTTTTTTCATCGATTTCGATTATTTTTATTTCCCCCCAAATCCATTGTTTTTCTTACCCTCGTTTTATCTTCAGAACTTTGCTTATTCATCTATATCTGAGTAATAGAATCAATTAAATAGCCTTCAAACAGAGGAAACAATGCTGAGATAATAGAGACTATAACAGAAATACAGCAATAAAATATTACGAGAGGTTTAATATCTTTTGTACTGGAAAAATAATATTAATCATTTTAAAAATCAACCTTTCTTATTCTTTTGCGTATAAACAAATACAGCAACAGTGTATAAAGGGTTAGCTCTATCATTCCATACAACCATGTTATTTCATATCCTCCGCAAATAAGGCTAAATGAAGAAACAATTGCCAATGGGTTTATACATGGAAACAACAATCCAAATTGCGAAATGCAATAAGTAATAATAAAAGATGCTATACACACAGTTTTAAAATTCTTCTTTTTTCGTGTGCATAAGAATATTAATGTTGTAGTTAAAATATAGAATAGCGTTTTAGTCATATTCATAATTCCTAAAAGAGATAGGACTTTCCATATTGGCATTAAACTTAAGCATTCAGGTATAGTAAACAGCGTATCAGCAGAAGCAAAGTATTCGTTTCCCATATAATACATTTTTTCCACACCATGAACATAACTGTTAAACTTGAAAATATTGACCTGATCAACCAATATTTTTGTATCTATCTTAGTAAATTGATGATTTTGCAGAAGAGTCATACCAATCACAAAAAATGAAAGGCAATAAATAATCCCTAAACAAATACATACAGATATGACTATATTAAACAAATATCTTCTTCTAGATTGGATTGTGAGTAGTTGATGTAAATTATTGTCTTGATATACGTTTAAAACAGTTAAAGTGAATATAACAATCAAAACCGGCAACAAAAAAGATAGAATAGAATCTGCTTTCAGATTATTCAGCAAATAACCTAATAACGAGGATTTATCTAGAAAAGAATTTTCGTATACTCTTTGATACATTAATTTCATATGAGAAACTTCATTAACATAGAGTTGATGTATAAAACTCGATGTATTTGCTTTGGCAAAAACAGTATTTAATGCATTCCTGTTAAACTCATACCTTTCTTGATCAAATTCTTTGGGCTTAATACTTTTAAAATGAAGATCCCCGACTCTATCGTTTGCATAACAATCGATGTCGACACTGGATATTTCTAATAAACATTTATAATATGCGTCGATAGAATCTTGGCCAGCTAAGTTTTCTAAGCGATTTATTTTCCAATCCAAATAAGAAAAGAAATTGTTCCAACTTTCATCAGATTCATATTGGTATACAATTCTAAGACTTTTAAATTTCTGTTTTAACGCAATCGTTTCTTGAACTTTGTTATTTACATCATTCTCAAAATCTGTCTTCTGATTATTTAAACTGATAAAAGATATCAGATTTAACATAATCAATAACAGTAATAATATTTTAGTGATTCTCATTTTTAAGATTGCGATTACTTGATATTTAATCATATTGAATCTCCTATTCAAAATCCATATTTTCTATAAAGACACAACTTATAAAAGGTATAAGTAGATTTATGAAAAATAAAATAAATGTCTTTTCATAATAAAAATCAATATTAAAAGAAAGAATATATGAGAAAGGATTCCAACCTGTTATCACAAAGCAAGAAACCAGTGATATCATAATCACGGCAAACCAGGTAATGATCTCATCTTTTAAAACCAGAGATACTAGCTGTATAAATTGAACATACATTAGTAGACTCAACATAAAAATAAGAAAGCTTTTTAATAGGATGTGCATGATTTTTAGTAATGAACCATTTGTTAGGATAAATAAGTGTCCTCCATAACCATATTGAATATATCCAACAAAACAAAGAACAACAGTAAAAGATACAACCAACAACAAAGAGATTATGCAATAAAACATATTTCGTATTAGTAAAATACATTTTCGGCTTAATGGATATGAAAATATATATTGATATGGTTTTGTACTTGAAAATTCCTTACTCCATATGTCTGCGTTAATAAGAAGAATCAACAGGAAAATAACAGCAGTAAAGATTGATTTACATTGTATATTTTTTAAGTAAAAACAAAATGTCGGTTTTTGTTGATCAACCACATCCAATTGGTTGTTTTTCAAATTAAATTCATCCATCGCAATATCAGATTTTAAGCTTTTTTTATTAGGTACAAAAGAATCTGTAAATGGACTCAAATAATTTTTGTTCAACCCATATAAAACATGTTTGTTTCTTTGAATTCTTTTTTTCAGTATTTCTAGATCATCATTCTTTACATAGGCATTTTCCAATGCATCCGTATAATCAATTTGAAGATACCAATACTGCAATTCTTTTTCTTTTTCCTTATCATATTGTTGACTCAAATCGTATTTCAATATGTTGATATGAATCTGTTCATCAACTTTCATTATCTGTAAATTTTCTATTCTTCCATTCTTTAACTCCAAATATTCTTTGTTTGTTTTGACACAGCCACAAAACATCAAAAAAGCACATAGTGCAATATAACAGAGTACTTTTTTTGACATGAAACCTCTAATTTCAAATTTTAGAAAATTAAACATTTTTACATACCTCAAAGTAGTATCGTTCCAAAGGATCCTCTCGATTCACCGCTTTATACTTTTTTTCATTCTGCATATGCCCAACGATTTTTCCACAATTAATAAAGACATATCTATCACTCATCTCTCTTAACTGGTTTATTTCATGTGATGACCATAATATTGTTGTCCCTTGTTTGTTCAAGTTTTCTAGTTCATCTATGACTCTTTTCTTAGTTTGTAAGTCTAACCCGTTAAATGGTTCATCTAGAATTAACAGCCTTGGATTTTGCATTATAACCAAAGATAAAATCAGCATCTGCTTCATTCCTACAGAATAATACTTTGTTTTTTTCTTGAGCCTTTCTTTTAAGCCAGAAAACTCTATATAGTTATTCATCTGCTGCTCATTAATATTATTTAATTGAGAAATCAATTTAAAATGATCCAATCCATTTAAATCAGGATATAATGGTGGATATTCAATGCTGCAAGCTACACCTTTTAATGCTTTCTTATTATTAAGAGAATCAAAAATCCAGATTTCGCCACTATCTATATTTGAAAATCCCATTATACACTTCATTAATGTTGATTTTCCAGAACCATTTGGACCTACCAAAGCCACTATTTCTCCTGCTTCTATGTCTAGATTTATATCGTTCAAGATCTTATTCTTATTTAAGTGTTTAATACTAAGTGCTTTCATAATAATACATGTTTGAAACAAAGCATATTCAAACTTTACCTCTTCCTTCTTATTTTTGTTTTCACTTTAACCTAGAAAAGAAAGTAAAACAACCACACGGTATCATGTGGTTGTTATTTGGGATTAAGATGCAAGAAAGTAATCTTTTTTTCTTCTTTGTCTACTTTTAAATTGTATTTTTTTATAAATCTATGGTTCTCTCTTTCAACAACCGAGAAATCATGTACTAGGCTTGTTTTAATTGAAATTGCTTTATTTAAACCTATGTTTATTATGGATACATATATGATAGGCTCATTATCCTCTATCAGATTATTCAATGTGTTTATGAAAAATATAGTCAGATCCGAATCATTAAACTCTTTTGTATTACATTGAACGAAATGTTGAACGGTTGCATTTCCAAGATCAATGTTGCATATTGCGGTGCTCAAAGCTGTATTTCCGGTGTAAATGGCATTGAACTTTTCAATTATTTCCTGCTTCATTACATAAAAATCATTTTCTGCTTTTTCATATTCTTTGTTCTTGAAATACATATCTATAGAATGACTATCATGTATTAGTGCGTGTAAAAAATCAAATGTATTATTGTAATTATTTTGAGCAATTTTCAATTTTCGTTGTAATTCGTTTTTTTCATTTTGAAGATTTATATTTTTGATGGTAAATGAGAAAAAATATAAATACAATAAGTTTGAAATAAACAAACCAATTAATATAATCATTGAAATACGTTCAAAAAGATCTTCATTCTCCAAAATATATATCATAAAAAAACATAGTGTTATGGGCAATATAAAGATCCATATCTTTTTTTCAACTTTCTCTAAATATAGATAGGGAACATACATAATTATAATTAGGACAAACATAAACAAGTAGTTGCTTGTCAAATTCAAATAATCAATTCTACAAAATTGAAATATCAAATCCACCATTTCAATGCAAATCCAATATGAAATGGACAGATAAAGTGAATCAGTTAAGTTTTTATGAAAAATAAACTGAATAAACAATCCGTAAAAAACAATATTTATTAAGGCAAACATCCATAATAAATGACTATTTGAAATAGAATAATTAAAGAGCACTATGATGATTGTGAATATTATAAATTTGCCGATTGATTTTATGTTTGGCTTGATTTTATCTTGTATGGAAAGAATTGTATATAAGATTATCAATAAACATATGTGAAAAAAATATGTCATATAGATTTACTCATTTCATTGATCCAAGCTTCTTCAAAAGTCTTTTTGTAGAATCTAGAAACAGGGAGTTTAACATTATTCTGTAAGATGACATCCTGCTTATCTAAATAATTTATTCTTTTCAAATTCACTAATATAGACTTATAGCACTGTTCAAATGCCTCGTTACATAGTGTACTTCTCCAATAGCTTAACGAATAAGGAGTTTTAATTGTTCTATTATGTAGATATAAATAGGTGTATTTTCTACTATATTCCAAATAATAGATATCATTAATATAAATCTTTGTTCCAGGAATCTTCTCATCCATAATATATCTATTTTCATTTAAATATTCATTGAATACAGGTTCCATAATCATATTAAATTGATCCTGCGTATAAGGCTTTAGTATATACCGATCTGGCTTTATGGAATATCCATCCAATAAATATTTTTGATAATTCGAAGTAATAATAATGTGACATTGATTTTTTAACGTTCTAAGCTTCAATCCCATATCTATTCCACTAATTCCATTAATTTCCATATCCAAAAAGAGAAAATTAACATTTTTACTTTTCTCTATTAGCTCTGTCGCATTCAAACATATTTTTATATTGTAAGCAATGTTTTTTGAATCCAATAAATTCTCTATACATGCTTTAACAATGTTGGCATCATTTATTTCATCATCACAAATTAAAATATTAATCATTAAATATCCTTATCTTTCTGTTTTAGATTACTTTACCACACATTCTTAACAAATAACATATTCAACTACATTCTTTCCTATGTTAAAACCATTTTGCATCGTTGCCAGTTTAACTGTAATAATTGGAAATGGTGCATAGACATCATTAACTTCAACACTATTGTTAATCGAATGATCTATTTTTTTACGTGATAACTGTTGTAATTATTAATAAAAATGATATAAGTTTTATTTTATCGTTATAAATAGCACTCTTTTTTCATGGTAGCATATATGTAATTGTTTTCATCCAAACGTTTCATATGTTATTTTTCATGTGTAATATAACTTAGTAAGTAAATAATTCTATCTAATATACTAAGTTTGTATGTTTTAAACGATACTTTCTCAAGGTATAAATCAATATCATATTCACCGAAACAATCTAAAATTTTAGAGTTTCAATTAAATAATATGACAAGGAAAAACAACTATATTGAAAGCACGAATCGAATATACATGGAACCAATAATATTTCACCTAATCATGAGCATTGAATTACCTAAAAAGTATGCTATAATTCAAGTAGGCAAACGGATAACAAGCCTACACGAGTAAAAGGATGGTTCGGACTAAACCATCCTTTTTTCAACGAAAAAAGCAGTAGAAGGACTAATTCTACCGCTAAAGGCTCACTATTCTACTTATCCCCATCGAGCCGTTTGCATATAATATGGGTTACCACACCTGCTATGACAGAGACAATAACGGATAACAATATCTCCTCCACGAGATTCACCTCCTTCCCGTTACCGAGAGAGGAGTTGCAGAATAGTATGTCCATTTTATCATAAAATCAAGTAGCAAAAAATAACAATCCTATAAATCAACTGAGCATCGGCTGATACAATAAAATGCGAGATAATCCACACTAACTTTATTGCAAAATTTTATCAAAAAATTTTCAAAGCATATTAAAAACGGATAGTAAATTATCCGCTTTTTTTCATCGATTTCGATTGTTTTTATTTTCCTCTGAATCCATTGCTTCTAACTGAATTCACAACAAAAGAATTTCTTCTTACCTATATTTTATTTATCATCTTTACTTTTTAAGTAATATCCGCCATTTCTATTCGAGCCACGATGCTCTACATAAACAGTCAAGTTTCTTTTTAACTCATTTTTTATCATATCCCTGCTAACTGATGGCAAATTTGTTTGGATTATTTCAGATAGTTTTATTGTGTTTATTCCAGGATTCAGTTTTAAAGCTTTCATTATTTCTAATCCCAAATCGCTTATTGGGTCAGTTATTGGGTCAGTTATTGGGTCAGTTATTGAGTCAGTTATTGAGTCAGTTATTGAGTCATTCTTTAGATAGTTAACGTTCGGTAATGTGACAAAAAAGAAATTTTCCGTTGCTTTAAACTCAGGTTTCACGACATAATTTTTATAGCTTTCCATCGTTCTAGGAATTCCTGTACCAAAGTTTTCAATCATACCTAGTTTATCAAACACATGTACTAACCTTGGATTACGATATGTTTGCACGCCATTCATAATATCATCCATAGATGCATTAAATATTCCACCTGGACTAGTAATTTTTGCCTTATCAGGGAAGAATTCGATTTTAATATTCGAACGTATAAAGTAATTGGCATGGCATATTGCATTTAAAACCATTTCACGAATAGATGCACCGGGATAAGATTTTGTTTCAATTCGCTTAAACGAACTTCCATCAATCACAACTCGTAAATCATTTAATCTTTCTACCTGTTCTTCTACATTTTTTAAAACATTCACTAACGAACCTTTAAAACTCTTTTTGATTTTGAAATTCATTTCAGAATCGTATTCTGCAACTTTGACAACAATCTCAGATTGATCAGATAATAAATATGCAAGGTTTGTATATTTACCTGATTTAGCTTTCAAACCCATTGTATTCATTAATCGAGGCGTTAAGTTTATATCATTCTCTTCAAGTGTTCGTTCAAAACTCTTGAATGTAAGATCCTGTTCCTCGGAAATGTCATCTTCATAACTGTAGCTATGTGACTCCATTATCATACGTAATATCTCATCGTCATTAGCCTTACGCTTACTTCTACCAACACGAATATATACGCCTGAGGGTTTTGGTCCTTTTTCTCTTAAATAGTATGGTTTGTTTATTCCTTTAGAAATATTAATGACCAAAACATCATCACTATTAAAATAATATTGAATTAATCCTGAAGGTTTGGGAAAGAATGCTTCTTGAATCCAGTTTCCTAATTTCAGATCTACTTTATCTTTAGAAGCATCATCTTTAATCCCAACAATGCTACCATCATCGTCCACACCTACATAAATGGTTCCACCATCACTATTAAGAAAAGCAATTATTTCGCTTTTGACTTCATCAATCAACTCTCGTTTTAATTCTGTACGTTCATCTTCAATATACTTAGTCATTTTATAGTGTCACCTCTAATATCAATGATATATACAATGACTCATTAAATCAATGAAAAGAAATATATTTCCCATTGTTCTATCACAACAGATATTTTTTATATAAAGCATATTCCTATATCAAAGTCTTATATATAAACAGCAATCCAATCGCCCACTTAAACCAAAGTTGCAAAAGAGTATCACCGCAACAAGTGATACTCTTTTATTGAGAGAATTTTAATTTATACAATCAATAATTATTGGATCAAAGCTAATGTGCATCAAGAAAATCATTTTTGAATTTGTGCCACCATAATGATTGTTCTTATAGTTTCTAATATATAGTAAAAAAATCATTACTACTAGAACAATACAACAGATGGCATACATTGTAGTTGAATTTAAATTATAGAATAAATAATAGATTACTGTTCCAACAATAATTAATAATCCTATGATCACTAAAAATGCATCCACATATTTTTTCACTTCAGACTTATTCAGTTCCTTATTTATTACCAACATGCTATGATCATGACCATCCACTTTTGTCTGTAACACTGAGTTTTGCTCTTTTACATCATCCAATTGAATTATCTGTTGCTTATTCCAATCATTCTACTAATTTCCAAGTTTCCATCATAGCTTCCCACTTTCTGCATTCATATAATATTTTGACTGCATATTGAATAAATTCCAATATACAGAATGTGCCTTCATTAATTCATAATGACTACCCATTTCTTCAATGCTTCCATTCT
This sequence comes from Holdemanella hominis, assembly GCF_014306155.1. Classification (NCBI taxonomy): domain Bacteria; kingdom Bacillati; phylum Bacillota; class Erysipelotrichia; order Erysipelotrichales; family Erysipelotrichaceae; genus Holdemanella; species Holdemanella hominis. The sequence goes on from NZ_JACRWH010000026.1 coordinate 17,157, forward strand.
TAAAAACAATAATGTTATCACAAAACCTTGTCGATGCCATTCTATGTGAAATAAAAATAGCCAACTTATTTTTTGATAATTCATTAAATTGTTCATAAATCTCCGATTCTGATTTTGGATCCAATGCAGCCGTTGGCTCATCCAATATGATTATTGGTGTATCTTTATAGATAGCTCGACTAATCGCAATTTTTTGAGCAACTCCGCCTGAAGGTTCAAAACCATCTGAATCAAAATCCTTGTGTACACGTACATTCAAGCCTTTCTTGTATTTCTTTACAAATGCAGAAATTCCCAAAGAATCAAATATATCCTGAATTCGATTTTCATCACTTTTTCGCGATAAACTCACGTTTTCCTTAAGTGACATTGAAAATAATTGGAAATCCTGGAATACAGTTGAAATGAATTTTACATATTGAACATAATCATACTCTTTAATATCCACCCCATTTAATAATATCATTCCCTCAGTTGGATCATACAATCGACAAATTAATTTAATAAACGTAGTCTTACCCGCACCGTTTTCTCCAACCACTGCAATTTTATCTCCAGCCTTCATGAAACAATTGATATCTTTTAAAGCCCATTTATCGCTACCGCCATATTTAAATCCAACATTTCTAAATTCTAACGATTCAAAATGAGAAGGCATATTACGGTTGACCTTTCCATCATATATATCCATAGGCAAATTCATAAATTTCTCAACAGCTTCAAAATAATAACTATACTGATTTATATCATTCACACTATCGATCACTTCATCCATAGAAGTTGTAAATGTCGAAATCGCATTGATATACAGTGTAAAATTTGCGATGGATATAAATCCTTTTGATACCATAAAAACCATATATACATAAGAAATCATTCTTTGAAAAAAATCCATAAGATGCATAAAGAAATCGGATTTATCCATAATATACATCTGATTTTTATAAAACTTCCAAAGCTTATGTAAACAATCTTTTAAAAAATCCATCAATACATATTGACCTTGATTCATTCGAATTTCCTTGCCATATTTTACATCCGAAAACACATTCATAAAATAAGACAATTCTCTTTCCTTCGGATTTTTCTCCATTTCCAATCTGGCATAGGCTTTTTTAAATCGCATCTGCGCTTTGCTATTTAGATAGGCAAGACATAAAAACACAAGCAACACTGCTTTATTTAATGAAGCTATGATCCAAATCACTGTACCGAAAATCATCACTTTACTAATGATTTCCATCGCTCGATCTAATACAAAACTAAATCCTTGTCCATTCGCATATAAAAATTTTTCCGCATTTTGTTTCAGATTTAAAAACTCTGGATCTTCCAAACACGCATAATCCACTTTAGAAAGTTTTGTATTTAACTCCACCTGAAACTTTTCTAAAATAATACATCGCTTATAGAAGGCCGTATTCTTTAAAAAGTCACTTAAAAACTTCATTAAAAAAATCACAATTGAAAAGATAATGATATATTTAAGTAAATATGAAATTCGATTTTGCCCCATTAGTTCATCCAACAAAATCTTTGGAAAAAACATAATCAATAAAGGTGGGATCGTATTCGTTATTTGATACAAAATCAAACAAACCAAATAGCTTTTTTGTACATTCCACGCATACTTCCAAAGAAATGTTAAGCTTTTAAACATACGTATCACCTTCTTTATAAGAGATTCTAGCATAAATGTAATTATTTTCAATATCGTATTGAATTGTTTTTCATTATATTATAAACAGTTTCATTATGTTACATTATATTCCTAATACGTCATATGTGCAAATAGTATATTTAATCATTAGCATTGCATCCACTAAAAAGCAGGCTATAATTCAATTAGGCAAAAGCTAAGAATAACTGCCACGTAAAAGGAACTTGAATTGAACATCAAGTTCCTTTTATATTAAAAAAAAGCGGCTGACCAGGCCACTTTACAATGCTTTACTACTCAGTCATCTCCGTCAAGCCATTTGCAAATATAGTAGGCAACTACACTTGCTGCAACAGAGACTAATCCGACTGAGACCACCATTTGTCAAAGATTGCACCTAGCATTTGCCGGGTGCTTTTTTTATATATTATTTGTAACTATATATTGCTCAACACCTTTAATACAAATATTATTTAATTGATATTTTGGTTTTGTTATTTCAGGATATTTACCAACTGAATCTAACATAACTAACACATTCGTATACGGCAATTTTAATAACATAGGATCTAAACCTGTTCCAAATCCTGCGCTCTCTTTACCTATTACTGTCGCAAATCCAGTGCACTGGGAAAATCTGGCAAATGAATCGGCTGCAGAAAAAGTTTTATCACCCATAATCAAATAAACTTTTTTAAAATCAAACAATTTCTCTGATTGAATATCTATGCAATCTATATATGAAAACTTAGATTCACTTCCTTGAACATCTATGCCATACGATTCCACATATTTTTTCGATGCCTTTCCATGACCTGTTATTTTAGATTTATATCTATAATCTGCTCCACTTAAATAAGACACTAACTTTTTCCATACAATATCAGATCCACCTTCATTATCTGAAATATCAATTATTATTTTATCCCCATGAAAATCTTGAAGCTCTTCGTTTATTTGAGCCAATGAATTTAACATACTTATATCAAAAGAATGAAACTCAATCACAAAGAATTCTCCGTCTTCATAGCAATCAGCACCTCTATCATTTTCTTCATGCAAATAAGAAGTGTCTTTTCCTAGGTTGGAATACGAATCAAACACCTCTTTATCCATTAGTTTCTTATAATTCCAGTTATTCTTACTGATTCTTTTGTCTTGAATTAAATTCTTATACACTTGATGTATTCTATGATATGAATCCACATCTACAATATTGAAATGGCCTTTTGTCTCATAATTGAAATAAAATTCAATTAAGTCATTTAAAAATTCACGATCATTTTTACAATTCATTATCTTATTTAAATATATTTGTTTTGTATCTAAATTCGGAATAGTATTTAACCTAAAAGAATTTGTTTCAACCACACGTATAAAATATAAATAATCTAAAACATATCCTATTGATTTCCTATTTATATAAAAAATCCCACTCAAAAATACAAATACAATCATCAAACATATAATAAATTTATTTCGCCATTTTCTCATATTCATTCTGCCTTTTATAGATTTCAATGCACATGCTCAAATAATTCATAATACATTTGTTTTGTCTTCTTTTTCGTACCCAAATTAAACACATAAGACTTGGATGCACCTTTTTCATTAAGAACAATATAACTTTTATTATTCGCATTGATATACACTTTACCCTTATATATGTATTTTAAAGTTTTTTCACCTTTTTTTATATTTACATTGGCATCTCCAGAATAATAATCATCATTACTCCATCGATAGCCATTAGGTACAATCTCAAACTTTACGTTATCATAAAACTGAACATCTTCTATATTATTAAGCGAAATAACTTCATTCTTTTTAAACTCTATATAATTTTCACCTAATTTGGCATCCACTTTAGGATTATCTTTGATACTTGTATACGTAGCATAAATACCAAACACAGCAAAAACCACGAGGCCAAAAATTATTTTTACTTTCTTGTTCTCTTTTAGTTTAGGAATAAATTGAAGTGGAAGTGCAACAAGACAAGTAATCAAGAATAGGATTAGTTCTCCATAAAACTGATTATTCATAATCATTTAACCTTTCAACACATTTTATTTAAGCTAATAATAACATAAATGCCATTTAAGGGTATCAAAATTTATTTTTTTATTTTTTTGTACCCTTAAACACGCTTTTTCTATGTACATCACATAGAATATATATTATTTAACCGCAAGTTACGATAAAAACAAAGCAAATCTTTTTCGTCTCAGCTATTCTAACTTTTATAATTCAATTGTTTCATCATGATATATTAAACGCGTACTTTCTTAGCACACCACTTCGAAACTAAATACAAAATCACACTATATAGTCCAACAATTACAATTCCTGCAAAATATCCAAAATAACTAGTACCTAATAGGTTCATTCCAAAATCTCTGTATGACATTGGATTGAATGTATTGATCTTCTGCATGTTTCCTAATGGCGATGCAAAAGAACAAAGACCCAAGACAACTAAAAATACAAGCAAAGATAAGTATTTGTTTTTCATAAGTTTAGATAATACAGTTATGAGTAGGACATAAAACGTTGTAGACAGCACAAGTCCAAATGTTACAAATAGTGTACATTGCCACAATGGCATCAATTCCATTCCTGGCGTTGTAAACTGATTAACACTCATATTCGTTAGTCCACTTGCCACAAGCTCAATATGATCCAATCCTTGTGTATCCCAATAATGAAAACCAGTAAATCCTGGCTTATAATATAAAACCGGATAGATCAGATTCGATACACCTTTAAAAGGTACAAGAACTATCATATAAACTAAAATAGGCAAGAAAACAACCAATAGAACAAAAAGCACGTCAGAAATCAAATTCCATCTCACATATTTTTTCTTTACTCCAGAAATAGTTAGAATTGTTTTTTCTGTCTTTGCTCGTCTTTCTCTTTGTTGAAACAATAGAAGTCCAACCAGCAAAGGTAAAACTACAGGCAATATATATCGAGCTATCTGTAGTGAAACACTGGATGCATCCACATATGAATATGTTATTGGAGTAAGATCATGTTTTAGCAAGTAGTCAAAGTAACGAGCCTGCTGCATTGAACAAAAATATAAATTAATATCATTATTTGATTTTTGTACAATTAATTTCTCGTATTGCGACAAATCAGGTAATCCATATTCCTTCCTTAATTCTTCTAGAACATCTGCATGTTCAAAATAGGAATCATTAGGCATGTTTGAAGTCACCATATACCACTGTGCTTCCAACACGCTCACCTTTACTTTATATTCACAATATGACTTCCAATTTTTTTCTTTTCCATCCTGCTCACCCTTATCAATAGTCTGACGTATCAAATTTACTTCATCCATAAATTCTTGGTAAAGTTTGGGATCATTCTTTTGTAAAACACTTGCTATACTAATGCCTAGTGATGTTTGATATGGACTTTCTGTAAATGATTTTGTATTCAAAATAAACAACAAAGCAATCTCACAAATGATGAATAGTACCACTAGAATTAGATTTTCTTTTCTTTTTAAATTAGATTTGATATTGAAAAGCACATAAGTCCACATTTATCTCACCAACTCTCTTTTTTTGAAACATTGTAATGAAATCAAACTACAAGACAGAAAATACATCAAGCTTATAATAGCAGCCAAGACAACCTGCTTATAAATAATTAGGTTCACAAAATCAATATGTAAAAATGGAATATACACAAAGAATCTAGAATAGCCTGTTACATTTCCTAAGACAAAGAAAAGTGCATATAGAATTAGATTTACAGCTACAATAAATCCATTATTTAAACTGAATGTAAATAACAATGCAGATATACCGACCACAAATATACTTTCTACAACTAATAGAATAATACTTTTTGCAACAATTTCTTTCACTGTATACATCTGATTAAAGTAAAAGTACGGATAATCACAATTTCCAATCCCAAAAATCAATCCAGAAAGAACGATAATCAAAAGCATCACTATTATCAAAAAAGTTGCTGCAAACAATGAAAACTTTATCTTATTCAACAATATTTTTTGCTTTGAAATTCTTGAAACATATAAGTTTTTATAAAATCCACTTTCCATTTCCAAACCGAATATATCGCATAATAATATGCATAGAATCAGCATGACTACTAAATACAATTTTTGATTAAACAATTCGTTGAATATATTAAAAGTATTAGGTTCATATGGACTATTCAACATTTCAATATGATTCTTCTTTAGATATTTCAACTGCTTTGTTTCATTCTGCAAAGTTTGAACATCTCTTTTCTCAAAATCATTGATGATATACCCCTCATTATTTGCCTGCAACATCAAATGATTCCAGCTCAATTTTGATTCAATAAATTCATCTGTCTTATTTTCACTGTTGTAGTAAAAGCGGATCAGACCACTCGCATTGCGATAAACCTTTTCCCAAAATTCAGACTCTTCTTCACTTCCTGCTTCATCCATTCTGTTTTCAGAAACTCGATAGGCCTTTTGGTAGATTTTGATTTGAGATTCATTATAATGCTTATCCATGTATACGTTATAACTAATAAAACAAATAAGAAAGAATACAAGAAATCCAAATACACCGGCATTTCGTTTATTAAAGATAAACTTTTTAAGTTCATACATCATAATGATGCCTCTTGAATAAACTCATTGTATACATCTTCTAATGTTTTGTGTATTTGAGTAATATTCTTCACTTGAACCCCTTGCTTTTCTAAATTTGAAAGTACTTCCATAACAGAATTTACTTCTAATTTATAGGTGTTTCCTGTTTGTTCTATGATTTGCAAGTCTGATTGATCTGGTATTTTTCTATCCGTTTCTAATACATATACATTTTCTTTTTCTTCCATGGAAATCTCTTTGATTTTCCCAAAATGGATACCTATGATTCGATCTGCCATCTTTTCAATTTCACCTAACTGATGACTTGAAATTAGTAAAGCTACATTCTTTTCCTTGGCCAAACGTATCAATTCTTCGCGTAAGCCTTGAATCCCTGTAGCATCCAGTCCATTCATTGGTTCATCTAGTAACAATACTTTAGGTTCTTTCATTAAAGCCACAGCTAAACCTGTTCTTTGTTTCATGCCCATGGAATATTGGGATACTGCCTTAGTTTTCAGTTGAGAACCAATCTGAGTAAACTCCATCATTTCATGCAGCTTTTCTTTTGAAGCATGATTTAAAGTGACCATTAATTCCAGATTTTCTTTACCTGTCATATTTTCAAATAATCCAGGACCTTCAATCATACACGAAACATATGATAATGCTTTTTCCCTTTGTTTAACTACATCTTCTCCGCATATAGAAATAGTTCCTTCATCCATATTTATCAAATTACACATACATTTCATTACTGTGCTTTTCCCTGCACCATTTTGTCCAACAAAGCCAACTATTTCACCAGGTTTCATATTAAAAGAAACATGATTTAATACAATTTTATCTTTGAAACTCTTAATTACATTTTTCACCTCAACTACATTTTTCATCTTTCTCATCCAACTTTCTTTTTAGTAACAGCACATCATACACGATCAAGTAACCAGTAACTATGTATATTTATAGATTAACTGTAACTATTTTACATAGTAATGTAAGCGTATCGTTGTTTACTGTAACTCTTTACATATTATATATCACCTGTAGTTTATTTGTTCAATAACTTTTTTTATGATTTAACATGTCCAAAATAAACTCAGACCGCTCACCGACACCATTCTTGACCATATTAAAAAAACATCTTATACAATTTCAAAAGGTAAATTTTTTTCAAGAAGATCATTCAAAAATCGAATAATAAAAAAGAGAGTCATTTCATAAGTTGAAATGGCTCCCTTCGTGGATTGGGTGTCTCTGTCACCATGGAATATTCAGTAATAATTCAATCCATTACTGATTCATAAATAAATGGTAAAAATAATTCTTCTTGCTAAGTAAATCTTCAAATGATCCATGTTCTACAAGTTTACCATGTGATAAAACCAATATATCATCAAATCCCTGTAGCATTTTCTTATGAATCTTATGCGTTACATAAATTATGGTTTTATCGGTCAATTCTATAATATTACTTTCAATTTTTTCAGTATTAATACTGTCAAGACTTGATGTAATCTCATCACACAACAATAAATTGTGACAATGTAGTTTTGCTCTTGCTATAGATATTCTTTGGATTTGTCCTCCTGATAAATTGCCTGCATCTTCAGAAACAAATCGATTCAAATCTAAATCTGAAATATTCGCAAATTCCATTGCACTTTTCAAATCTTCTTCAGAAAAATTTTCTCCTAAACACAAATTTTCTCGAATAGTTCCTGAAAATAAATGTTCTTCTTGCCGAATGATTACCGGTTCTTTGTCAAATGAAATGATTCTTCCTTTTTGAATTGAATAATAACCTAAAATCAATTTTAATAAAGTCGACTTTCCTGATCCACTGTCTCCAACAATCGCATATTTTTTTCCTTTATCAAATTGGAAAGAAAAATCCTTGAATATAGATTCTTTGTTTGGAAATCCGAAACTCACATGTTCAAAACAAACTTTATTTTGATTTTCTGAAATAAGAAGTGCTTTCTCGGTTTCTTTCTTATCAATCATTCTAATCAATCTATCATTAATGCCTTTAATAGCCACAAAATTTCCATAATATGAGGCCATAGTATACAAACAATCAATAAAATTATTTGAAAGTGTCACCACAGACATGAAATATGTAGCACTAAAATATCCATTTGAACTCAATATTGCTAATGCTAAAATAAAAAACATTTGTCCAATTACCGCTACGGAATTGGCATATGTTGTATTTAACTGAGTAAAGAAATTAAAGTGGAAACATTTATTCTCATAATTATCAATATTCTCTTCACCTTTACGAATATAATGTGGTAGAACACGATAATCTTGAATGATATCGAAACATTGAAATAACTCTCTCAATTTTGAATTATATTCTTGGCTTTGTTCAGATAATTGATTAGATGATTTCTTTAATATCTTCGCAAACAGACGTGGAACGGCTATCGTAAATATAGCTATCAAATTCATCATAAAAAAGACAGTCCAGTTTACATGTATTAAATAAAAACAAATACACAAAAACACAACGCATTGAGTAATCATTGACAAAAAAGGAAAGAAATAATTATCATCAACCATTTTTACATCATTTGTAAATAAAGATAAATATGATCCGATTGAGTTCTCATAAAATTCATTATGATTTTGATTAAATATACTACGATAAATATCTTTGGATAAGTCTGCCCTTAATTTCTGTCTATATTTTGCTTTATATCTAGAATTCAAATATGAAAACAAAGCTTGATAAATCATAAAAGCTACGATCAGCCATAAGCTCACAGTTATTTTAGATTCATCTTGATTTAAAAAAATGCCAGAAACATTTTCAATAATATAGGCTAAAAATAGAGGTGTTAAACATGTTAATAAATTGATAATCAGCGTAAAGCAAAATAATATTTTATTCTTTTTTATATATCTAATCATAATTGAACCTCTTTTATACTCTCAGTGAATCTTTCTATATGTCTAATATTGTAAACCTTTTTACTTCATTTTCAATTGTTTTTCATTATTTTCACTACCATACAAATGCATATCAGACAATCAAAAAAGTATCACCCACAAAAAGTGATACTCTTTTATTATCCATCATAGATTTATATTGTTATATTAATCAATAGAGGTTTTTCATTTCTAATCACTTTGAATATCCGTTACACACTCATCCTTCTTTACAGATTCTTTTAGAATCAAATAAACCTCTGTAAACGCAGCTACATCATATGGCTTCACAAACAATGCTCCAATTCCAAAGCAAAGAAAACCTAGAAAATACCATCCTAGAAAAGATAAATCTAAGACAAATAGATTCATCTTTTGTCCAGTCATCATTTTTCGCTACAAGGGTACTATCACTGATTTTAAAGTTTACTAGAATTCCCTGTCCATAAGACCTCCCGGGGTAAGACATGAGTCCTTTTTCTTTCACAACGTCTTGATTTACTGTCTTGGTTTTACGTTTACCTTTTGGACTTTGATTTGTAGTGCAATTTCATCCAGTCTTATATATTTTAGCTATATAACATATCACACATTAAAAAATCAATTAAATGTTAAACGTCAATCATAAAATAATGTAAAGTTATACTATACACTAAATTCCTTTATCCAATCACCGAAAGATAACAATTGATATCCCTGAAAAACTAA
>NZ_JACRWH010000027.1:0-26145 GCF_014306155.1 Holdemanella hominis
CAAGCTTTCCTTCCTCTCGTTCGACTTGCATGTATTAGGCATGCCGCCAGCGTTCATCCTGAGCCAGGATCAAACTCTCCATTTGATTTAGCTCTTAGATGTCTCTGACATCTTTCTTTACATTTGTTTGTTTGTTTCGAAATTGACGTTTTAGTTTGTATTTTTATTTCCTGTTCAGTTTTCAAAGATCATCTGCACCTCAGCAGTGCTCATCTATATTATCAAATCATTTCCATCTTGTAAACCCCTTTTTTTAAAATTTTTTAAAAAAAGAAAAGAAGATTCATTCAGCCCCGTCAAGCCTAATAAAATCTTCTCTCCGTCAAAATTTGTTTTTGACACCAAAAATGATTCGCGCTATCAATTTTACTGTCTGTTATTCTTGCAGAAGTATTAGTATCAATCCCAAATTCCCTAAGCCTTTTAAATAAAAGCTTTATTTACACTTATATACTACTTAAAAAAAAGCTTTTTTTCAATTACAAAAGTCACTAATTTTATACATTTTTTGGTAAAATAAGTACGGTGATAAAAATGAATGAAATTTTAATTGAACAATGCAGTTATTTAATCGATGATACACTGCCAAACATCGCAAATATTTCAAATTTAATAGCTCTGCTCTATCATGAAATGGAAAACATCAATTGGCTAGGCTTCTATATTTGTGATGAAACAAACAACGAATGTACTCTAGGACCTTTCCAAGGAAAAGTTGCCTGTACACGCATACCATATGGAAAAGGTGTTGTAGGTACTTGCGCTAAAACACAAGAAACACAAAGAATTGAAGATGTACATAAATTTTCAGGTCACATTGCCTGCGATTGTGCTTCCAATTCTGAAATCTGTATTCCTGTAAAAAAAGATGACAAACTCGTTGCCATCTTAGATGTTGATTCTTTTGAATTCAATAACTTCTCAAAAGAAGACCAAGCCGCCTTAGAAAAGATCTGCGAATTCTTTATTCCTCTTTTCTAAGTACGAAGATATCATCTAGACTCGAATCACTTTGTAGAACCGTCAAACCATCCAGTAAATCTCTAGATAAGTCATCATCTACAATTTGAACAAGGAATGACTTTGTCAATTGACGCTTCGAATGAATAAAAGCTCTTTGTACAACAGTCTTACCCAGTTGATACTCATTTGAAAGTGCCTGCACCATTAAACTCTTTTCTGGTGATACACCAATTAGAAGGTTGCAAGCCTTTTTTTCATGCAAGAAAGAAAGACTTCCATTAAAACTTAGAGCATCATTGACATCCACCTTTAACAGGTTTTCATCAAAACATCCCCAATACGCAAAACTATATACAGGATGATTTGAACGATATACATCTTTATAATGCAAAAACAAATTTGTGCACTCTTGATAGATTTCACTAGGCGTGTACATCACATGGTAGCCAGGCAAGTTTTCACGCACTTCTTTCCATTTTTCGAAAGGATATATCGTATCCGTACAAGCAGGATCCAGACAAGAATATGAGAAACAAGGCATGCACAATAAACCTGTATCTCCAATCAATTCTTGCAGTGTTTCTATCAGCATTTGATAGTTACCCACCAAGCCACTATAACGAGATAGATCTGCTTCTAATAAAATTTTACTCCCCTTTTCAATGCCCAAGTCGATAAATATTTGTTTAAAATCTTCTTTTGTATAAATTTCCATGCCAATATTCTAACTTTTATTTATAACTCTGGCAAGTTTTTACCGCCTTTTTCCAGTTTGTATACAAGCTATCCATTTCTTCATCACTCTTTTTAGGCACAAACTCTTTTTGAAGATCTACCCCAAGCTCATCTTGTGTCCAATACCCGCAAGAAAGTCCTGCCAAATAAGCTGCACCTAAAGCCGTTAATTCATTGGTCTTAAAACGTTGAACAGGCATTTGAAGTAAATCACTCTGGAACTGCAACAAGAAATTATTGGCAGCAGCTCCACCATCCACCTTCAACGATGAAATCTCAATCTGGCTGTCTTGCTTCATTGCCTCTAACACATCTTTTGACTGATAGGCCATAGATTCCAAGGCTGCGCGAACAATATGATTTTTATTGGCTCCAAAAGTTAAACCAACAATAGTTGCCTGACAAGCATCATCCCAATATGGAGCCCCCAACCCTACAAAGGCCGGTACAATATAGACACCATTTGTATTTTCAACACTTTCTGCCATGCCCTGCGTATCTTTTGTATTTTCAAATAACTGCAACTGATCACGAAGCCACTTCATTAAACTACCTGAAACAAAAATACTTCCTTCTAAAGCATAATTGACTTGATTACCAATTTGCCAAGCGACCGTCGACAATAAACCATTCTTTGATTCGACGATTTTATCGCCCGTATTCATCAACATGAAACCACCTGTTCCATATGTATTCTTAATGCCACCCGCACTAAAGCAGCCTTGACCAAATAAAGCCGCCTGCTGATCACCTACAACGGAACAAATTGGAACTTCTTGACCAAAAAAATGATACGAAGCTGTCTTACAATACACATAGGATGTCGGTTTGACTTCCGGTAAGATTTGTCTAGGAATATCAAACATTTCTAATAATTCTTCATCCCAAGATAACGTATGAATATTAAACAATAGAGTACGACTCGCATTCGATACATCCGTAATATGCGTTAAGGAACCCGATAACTTCCATACGATCCAGCTATCCATTGTTCCAAATAACACTTCGCCTTTTTTTGCCTTTTCATAGACAGCTGGATTTTGATCAAAAATAAAGCGAATCTTACTCGCTGAAAAATAAGGATCAATACGAAGGCCCGTTTTCGCCTTCACAACATCTTCATACCCTTTTTCCTTCCAACTATCACAAATACTCTTTGTCTGTTTAGACTGCCATACAATGGCAGGATTTACAGGAAGCCCTGTTGATGCATCCCATAAAACACTTGTTTCACGCTGATTACTTATTCCAATCGCGGCCACTTGTTCTGGACGGATCTTACTTTTTAAGATGACCTCACTCATCACGGCCAAACACGCCAACCAAATCTCATTGGCATCTTGTTCTACCCATCCTGGATGTGGGTAGGATATTGTCGTTTCTTTTTGGGCAATCTCAACCACATTGGCTGCTTTATCAAATAAAACAGCACGCGTACTTGTTGTTCCGTGGTCGATTGCTAAAATATATTTTTGCATAGAAAAAAATCTCCTTATATGTCTTATTTTAATCTTTTTGTAAGCCCTTTACAAGATTTCGTGGACAAAAGAAAAGAGATGTCAAAAACATCTCTTAACTACGAAGTGTTGCGTTGCAATCTTTTTGAATATGTTCAAGGATAGCTTCAAACACTTGATTGATTTCTTCATCTTTTAATGTATGAGAATCCGACTGGAATGTGATCGATAACGCAACAGATTTTTCATCTTTATTTACGTGTTCACCTTCATAAACATCAAATACTTCTACATCACGAACGATCATTTCTTTATTTAAACGACCCTGTTTATTAATTGTGTCCACTACCTTTTGTACCGGCATTGTACGATCTAAAACGAATGCCAAGTCACGAGATACACTTGGATATTTTGAAACTGGAGTGAATTTGATTTTGGATTTCTTCACATCGATCAACGCATCAAAATCAAGTTCAGCCATCACAATATTCTTACCATATTTAGGATGAATATCACCTAATAATCCAACACAATCTTTTCCTAACATGATCTTTGCACTGCGATATGGGTGGAAGTGTGTTGTATCCATATCATTTTCTACAAATGAAATTCTTTGAGCTGCAATACCAATTTGTTCAAAGAAAGCTTCTACTAAACCTTTTAATGTGTAGAAATCGCTTGGTGTTACATCACTTGTCCAACGAGTTTGTTGTAAATTTCCACTCATGGCAATAGCTAAATGCATTTTAGCACCACTTACACCAGCTACATCACTCAATTCAAAGACATTGATATCTTTGATATTACGAGCACGGTTATAAGAAACAACATCTAATAAGCTTGGCAAAATACTTGTACGAATGTAGCGACGCTCTTCACTCATAGGACTAGCTAGTTCGATTGCTTCATCATTATTAAAAATCGCATTGTCTTTCTTTTCTGTACTAACCAAAGTATACGTTAAACAATCTTGTAAACCTTGACTACATAAGAATTGACGTGCTTGACGAGTCAATTGTTGTTTATACGTTAATTTACCTTCTGTCATTGGCATAACTGGAAGCGTACTTGGCAAACGATCATAACCTAGCATACGAATAACTTCTTCACTTAAATCCGCCATTCCTTCCATATCGGTTCTTGAACTTGGAATGTGACATGTGATAGTTGTACCTTCAACTTCAGGTTCAAAGTCTAAACGTGCAAATACATCGACAACTTCATCTAAGTTAAAGTCAGTGCCTAAACGATTATTAATAGCTTCTAAAGTGCAAGAAATTGATTTTGGTTCATAAGGAACCTGTCCATATTGAACTGTTTCTTCAATACCTGTCGCATCCGCATATTCAATCAACAATTGAACGGCACGATCCAATGCTTTTTTACTAGCTAATGGTTCAATACCTTTTTGGTAACGAACACTTGCTTCTGTAGAAAGATTTAAGCGGCGTGCTGTATTACGAATCGCAACATGATCAAAAATAGCACATTCAATAATAATTGAATCCGTTGTATCTAAAATCTTAGAATCATCTCCACCCATAACACCGGCAATACCGATTGGTTTACCTTGATTTGTGATGACGATATCTTCTGGTTGTAATTTATAAGTCACACCATCTAAGGCTGTATATTCTTCATCAAAGCCATCGGCTACGACAATACTTTGACTTGGCAAAGATTTCGCATCATAGAAGTGCATTGGTTGCCCTGTTTCTAACATAACGATATTTGAAATATCGACAATATTATTAATTGATTTTACACCACTAGCCGCCAATAATTCTTTCATCCATTTTGGACTTTCTTTGATAGTTAAGTGGTTAATCACTTTTCCATAGAATAATGGACATTTTGATGTTGTACTTTCAACATGCAAGTTACTAGGTGTACCTACATCACTAACACCTTCATAATTTGGAAGTTTAACTTCACGATTTAAGATGGCCCCCGCTTCTTTTGCCATATTAAATGCAGCTAAACAATCATTACGATTTGGCGTTAAACCAATATCTAACACTTCATCATCTAAACCTAAATAGCCAAGTGGATCTGTATTTCCTACAGGCGCATCAGCAGGTAATACTTCAATACCACTCTTTTGATCTTCATTTAAACTAGCTGGATCTACACCAAGTTCTAGTAATGAACAAATCATACCATTACTTTCAACGCCACGAATCACACCATTCTTGATTTCTCCACCAGGTAAAACAGCACCTGGTAGTGCAACAATTACATTTTGTCCTGCAGCCACATTGGGTGCGCCACATACAATATTGACAACTTCATTTCCTACATTGACAGTTGTACAGTGCAAGTGATCACTGTCTGGGTGTTCCGTACAAGTTTCAACGTGACCAATCACTAAATTTGTTCCTTGCGATAAATGTTCAATACCTTCTACTTCAAAACCCGCATCTGTAATACGTTTTGCCATTTCTTCAATAGAAAGATCTTGTACATCCATAAATTGATTAAACCATTTTCTTGAAATACGCATATTTAAATCCTCCTACTCATAACGTTTGAATGTAGAATTGAATCGTTTATCATTTGTATAGAAATGACGAATATCATCAATGCCATACTTCAACATCGCAACACGCTCAACACCTACACCGAACGCAAAACCACTACATTTTTCTGGATCATAACCAGCCATCTTTAATACGTTTGGATGCACTTCTCCAGCACCTAGAATTTCAATCCATCCAGTACCTTTACATGTTGGACATCCTTTTCCATTACAAATGTGACAAGAAACATCGACTTCTACACTTGGTTCTGTAAATGGGAAATAACTAGGTCTAAAACGAATCTGGCGATCTTGACCAAATAACTTTCTGGCCATAAATTCTAAAGTTCCCTTTAAGTCCGCTAAAGTGACCTTTTCACCAATAACTAAACCTTCCATCTGCATGAATTGGTGAGAGTGAGTCGCATCATCATCATCACGGCGATATACCTTACCTGGACATACAACTTTGATTGGTAAATTTGGTGCACTTTCTTCTAATACAACCATCTGAATGGCCGTAGTATGTGTTCTCAATAAACGATTTGGATCAATATATAAAGAGTCCTGCATATCACGTGCTGGGTGATCTTTAGGAATATTGGCTCTTTCAAAACAATATTCATCATCGACAATGTCGTCACCTTCAATAACCTGATATCCTAAACCAATGAATAAATCTTCCAATTCTTGGCGTACCAAATTTAATGGGTGCGCATTCCCTAATTCTGGTTTACGACCAGGTAATGTAATATCGATTTTTTCAGATTCGATCTTTTTTTGCATTTCTAAAGCTGCCAATTGTTCTTTCTTTTCTTCAATCATCTTAGAAAGATCTTGTTTTAATTGGTTAACCTTTTGTCCAAAGATAGGTTTTTCTTCTTTCGACAAATCTTTCATACCCTTCATCAACTCTTGAACAGGTCCTTTTTTACCTAGATACAAGACACGTAAATCATTCAATGAAGATGAATCTTTGACATCTTGAATTTTTTGTGTAGCTTCCTGCAAAAGCTCTTCGATTGTTTTCATGTTGTTCTTCCTTTCCCTAAAAACAAAAAAAGACGACGCAAGAACGACTACTGCCGCGTTACCATCTTGCTTCGTCTTGATAGACACACTTAATTAACCATGATAACCGTATGAAACGGAAGAGGTTTTAACTCTTGCTCAAAGGTGAATTCACTATCCCTACTCATATAAACCTTTCACCAATCGGTTTACTCTCTGATCTAAGCGTTAAATAGTTACTATGTCTTCTCATTGCTTTAACATTTCAAATTATATCGAAGTCCATGTTTTTTTTCAAGCCGAAGTATGGTAATATTTTCTTATGATTCAATCAATAAACAATAAGAAAATAAAAGAATACGCCAAACTGATTCAAAAAAAAGAAAGAGATAAGACAAATTTATTTCTCGTCGAAGGCGAACATATGGTTAAAGAAGCATTTAACGCAAATACTCTACAAGAATTATTTATCCTTGAAGGACTCGAATGTCCAATAGAGTTTAACTATGAAACCGTAACGCAACAAGTATTAAACAAATTGTCAAACCAGAATTCAAATTCAAAGATGATTGGTTTATGTAAAAAACTAAACTTAAAGCCAGACAAAGAAGAAAATATTCTATTACTAGATAATGTACAAGATCCAGGAAATGTAGGTACGATTTTAAGAACCGCTCATTCTTTTGGCATTGACTCTATTTATATGTCAAAGGGTTGTGCTGATATCTACAACCCAAAAACGATTCAGTCCAGTCAAGGAGCCCTTTTCTATATTCCTGTTATCCAAACGGATTTAGTAGAAAAAATTAAAAAGCTTCAAGAAAGAAATATTGAAGTGTATGCCACAGCTCTACATGATAATCACAAGAATCTTCAAGATATTAAGCCAAGTAAAAAATACGCAATTCTAGTTGGTAATGAAGGACAGGGTGTGCGCAAGGAATTGATTGATTTATGTAATCATATTGTCAAAATTGAAATGGAAACTTTCGAAAGTTTAAACGTGGCCATTGCCACATCCATATGTATGTATACATTTAAATACGCAAAAAGGTAGCGAATGCTACCTTTTCATTTTTCTCCATTCAAATAATGAATACATAGTGCATATAAATTCCGTAACAACAAAGGCATACCAACCTACATGAATGCCAAAACACTTCATTAAGCCATATGTCAATGGAATCAAAATGACTAATTGTCTAGCCAAAGTGATCATTAATGAAGTATTTGCCTTATTTAAAGCCTGGAAGGCAGCACATAGTACCATACTGATACCGGCAAACACAAAGCTTAAGCTAATGATTTTTAATGCGGGTATTCCTAATCCATACATCTGGTCATTCGCACTAAACATGGCTAATAATTGTTTAGGGAATAATTGAAATACAATTGTTCCTACAGCCATAATAAAAATCGATAAAATCATAGAAAATTGTATAGCTTCAATTGCTCGATCTTTTCTGTTAGCCCCATTATTATAGGCAACAATTGGAATCAAGGCATTGGTGATTCCAAGCACTGCCATATTCAAGAAATTCTGTAATTTATAGTAAACACTAAAGACAGTAATCGCCATAGCTGAGATTGGTGCTAGAATCATATTCATAAAAACAGTCATAAAACTTAATACAGACTGCATTAAGATGGCAGGAACTCCTACTTTATAGATTTTACAAAGAATAGGTGTAGAAAAGGAAAAATTACGCATATGGATATCCAATTCTTTTATTTTTACCTTCGTAATTACATATCCAATAAGCATGGCACAAAACTGTCCAATAACGGTCGCAATGGCAGCTCCGGCAACACCCATTTCAGGTAGACCAAACCATCCAAAGATCAAGATTGGATCTAGAATAATATTAATAATGGCTCCTGCTCCTTGCATAACCATGTTATAAATGGCATTTCCTGTTGCCTGCATAATTCTTTCGAAAATGATTTGTACAAAGACACTAAATGAAAACATCGTACATATACGAATATACGTATTGGCTAATGGAATTACATTTTGATCTGATGTAAACAAAGATAAGAATACATTAGAAAAAAGTAAACCCAAAACTAAAAAGACAAGTCCATTCACAAGTCCTAACAAGATTCCATGCATCATTGTATTATTCGCATAATCAAATTTCTTTTCGCCTAAGTATCGTGCAAGCAATGTATTAAAGCCAACGGCTGTACCACATGCAATCGCAATCATAATGGTTTGTACCGGATAACATAAAGATACAGCGGTTAGTGCATCACTCGATACCTTTGCGACAAAGATACTGTCGACAATATTATATAAAGCCTGGATCACCATCGAAATGATGATGGGCAAACTCATAGAAACCACCAATTGTTTGATTTCCATATGTTCCATTTTGTTCATAAAAATTACCTCCCCTATGTTTTGGCAGTTTCATAGGGGATACCAAAACGAAAATAAATGCTAAAATAAGTTAATATATTTTTTCTATTTTATCAAATCAAGAATAGACTCACCAATCAGATCAGATGGTTTTGATAAATCAAAGTTATCTAAAACACTTGCACCAAGAACCCCAAACGAACTTGAATCGTCCAATATTCCATGTTCTTTCATACTAGGTGAATACATTAAACATGGTACACACTCTCGAGTATGATCCGTTCCTTTATAGGTTGGATCATTTCCATGATCGGCCGTAATGATCAACATTGTATCTGAATCAATAACACCAAGTAGCTGTCCTAATAAAAGATCAAAATTTTCAAGCTCATCAGCATATCCAGAAACATTTCTTCGATGGCCCCACTTGGCATCAAAATCCACAAGGTTCGTAAATAATAAACCTGTAAAATCTTTTTTCATTTCTTCAATAGTTTGAAGCATACCCTCATGACTCGAAGTCGAATGAATGCTTTTTGTGATTCCCTGTCCATTAAAAATATCAGAAATCTTACCAATGCTAATCACATCCAATGAATGAGATTTTAACACATCTAAAACGGTTTTACTTGATGGAGACAACGCATAATCATGACGATTGCTAGTGCGTGTAAAGTGACCCACCGAATCTCCTACATAAGGGCGGGCAATGACTCTTCCTACCTTGTATTCTGGTTTTAAAGTTATTTCTCGAGCAATCTGACATACACGATATAGCTCATCTAATCCAGTCACTTCTTCATGTCCACAAATTTGTAGAACACTATCAGCAGATGTATAAAGTATCAATTTCTTTCCACCCGATTGAATTTCTTCCATGGCCAATTCATCTAAGATTTCCGTTCCACTTGCACTTTTATTTCCAATAAAGACATGGCCAGTTAATCTTTCTAATTCCTGAACCAATTCATCAGGAAAACCATTTTCAGTGAATGTTTTAAAAGGTCTTGTCGTATGAATTCCCATCATTTCCCAATGACCAGTCATTGTATCTTTGGAACAACTCGCCTCATGCATCTTACAAGCATAGCCTTTTGATTGTAAAGCTTTACCACTCGAATGAAGATTTCCTAAACCTAATTGATATAGATTATCTATCTTTAAATCCGGGCGATATTCTAGGATATGTCCAAAAGTATCGGCACCTACATCATCAAATTCTTTGGTATCTGTAGCTTGTCCAATCCCAAAAGAATCAATAACGACACAAACTATTTTTTTGTATTTCATAAACGAATTGCACTTTCTAAGGCAAGGGTAATCATTTCATTAAAAGATGTTTGTCTTTCTTCAGTACTTAAATGTTCATGTGTACATAAAGAATCAGATACAGTTAATAAACAAGCTGCCTTTTTATTCAATACCTTAGCATTGTGGAATAGGGAAAAACTCTCCATTTCGACACAAAGTGCATCTTGCTCTTCAACCATTTTTTCTGGTTGTTCCAAATCCCCTTCATAGTAGAAAACATCACTAGAATGTGTATTTGTCTTTACAACAGGAATTGAAACTTCTTGACTTACACTTTCAATCAACTTATTTAAATCTTCATCTGGATATTGCATTGTATCTGTATCACCACTTTGTGCTAAGGCATAGGTAGATTCTGAATAGCTTCCTTTGACTAAAGCAACAGACTTCATTGGTAATTTTTCAGAATAACTTCCTGTACTACCAACTCGTATAATGGCATCTACATCATAGAATTTAAAAAGTTCATACGAATAAATTCCCATGCTGGCCATACCCATACCACTTCCCATGACAGAAACTCTTTTTCCTTTATAAGTACCTGTATATCCAAGCATACCTCGTACATCATTAAATAATACGGCATCCTTTAAAAAATTTTCGGCAATCAATTTGGCTCTTAAAGGATCGCCTGGCATTAAAACAACTTTCGCGACATCTTCTCTATTTGCGTTATTGTGTGCTGTTGACATAATTTCCTCCTAAAATAAAGACCAGTCAAAGCTGGTCTTTCCATCTTAATATTGTCCTGGGTTATACTTAAATGCATTCGGTACAACATGATTTGGATCATACTTCTCTAAAATTTTACCATATCTTTCACGATAATCATTATCAATTTTCAACTGGGGAATGACCTTTGTTCCCTCTTCAAAGAAGTGCTTTGATCCACGTCCCATTTCTTGTCCACGTTTAGTGTGTTTATCCAAGGCGATATCTGGAACTTCCATGATTTTTCCCATAGCTGCTTCTTTAATAATAATATTTTTCAAATAATCACTTGAACGATCTTTTGTACTTGCACAAAGTAAACGAATCGCATGGATAAAATACATTGGCTGATCTCCATCATCATAGGCATACGATTTTCGTACTTCATTTAATGTGTTGACTTGCACAGCAGCTTGTAAATTTCCAAAACCAATATCTTCAACTGAAATTGTTAGTAATCGACGCCATAGCTTATCTAAAAACAAAGGTCCTGTGATATATAATTCATAAGCAGCTTGACATGCTTCTTCTACTTTATTGCGTCGAATGCTTTTTTGAAGTGTAGAAATCACTTCATCTGCGGCTAAGCCATTTCTTGTTTTTGCGGCAGCCCAAATATTATATGACATATTCTCTTACACTCACTTTCCATTAATATTGTTCTGAACTATATTTGAATGCATTCTCAACAACATGATCCGGATCATATGTTTCAAGAATCTTTCCATAGCGTTCACGATAATCATTATCGATTTCTAATTGTGGAATCACTTTTGTAGCTTCTTCAAAGAAGTGTTTCGATCCACGTCCCATTTCTTGTCCACGCTTAGTGTGTTTATCCAAGGCGATATCTGGTACTTCCATGATTTTCCCCATGGCAGATTCCTTAATAATGATATTTTTCAAATAATCACTTGAACGATCCTTTGTACATGCACAAAGTACGCGAATCGCATGGATAAAATACATTGGTTGATCCCCATCATTGTATGGGAAGTTTTTACGCATTTGATCTAATGCATGAATTAAAACTGGAACATTTAAATCTCCAAATCCAACATCTTCAACTGCAATCGTTTCTAGACGAGACCACATTTTGTCTAAGAAGACTGGCCCTGAAGTATATAATTCATAGGCTGCTTGACAAGCTTCTTCAACTTTTGCACGACGAATATATTTCTGTAATGAAGATTGTACTTCGTCGGATGCAAAGCCATTCTTTGTCTGAATGTCTGCCCAAATTGTCATTTTATTTGCCTCTACTTTCTATTAATAAAATTATTTCTTGAATCAAAGTCTTTATTGTTTCTGCTGACATAAGCTGATCTTCCGCATGCGCCATTAACATTGTGATTTGTGGTTCTTGCGTATTCATTTCCTGCTGTAACAATTGAAGATGGGCTTCGTGGGCTTGTGAAAAACTTACATCTCCATTTGACATTGATTGTTCGTAAGCTGTTTGATCGTTTTCACGATAATATTTAAGAGCTTCTAAATAACTTGACTTTGCCATACCAGCATATGTAATAACTTGCATAGCAACTTGTGATATTTGTTCAACGTTAGCCATATTACCCCAATAATTTTTTTGCCATTTCAATAGCAGCAGCTCCATCTGCCATTGCGTATACTCTAGGTTCAATACTTGCAACTGGAATATTTAATTGTTGATGAATTGAATCCACCGCATAAATCAATTGTGGACCTACTAAGCATACATCCCATTTACCCACTTCGTTCTTAATTGAAGCATTAGCTACTGCACTCACTTCAATATCTTCACCTGTTTTTTCAGCAACATCTCTAATTTTTTTCACAAGAATTGAACTTGACATTCCTGCATTACAGCATAACAATATTTTCATTTTGATTTCCTCTTTCTATTTTAGTTCTGGCCAATATGCTTTATTCGCCTCAATAAAATCATCTAAAATTTTTCTTGCCACATTGGCATTTGGAACACATTTATTTAAAGTTAATGCCTGTAACATTTTTAAATAACTGTGCTGCTCATACGCATCTACAACAAGCTTTTCACAATTTACTTGTTGTTCCATCAATCCCTTTTGGAAATGTGGAATTTCACCCACAGTAAGTGGTTCATATCCATCTTTTCCAACAATACATGGAATTTCAACCATAGCATCCTTTTCAAAGTTTGAAATCGCTCCGTTATTTGGAACAATCAACAACATTCTTTCATGTGTATTAAATGCTAAGGCCGTTGCTAGATCCACAATAAATTCAGCATGAATACCGATTTGTAGTGTTGTATCCTTTGCGGTACCTACTTTTTCAATACGAGCGCATTCACCAAATACACGTTTTTCTCTTGTATCCACAACTTGATCAGCACGAGTATAATTTGGATCTGTATGTGCCACCATATCATCTCCAAACAAATAATATTGGAAATATGAATTTGGACACATCGTAGGATCAATCGCAATAATGTCTTTTACCTTTTTAGCTGTATCAAACCATGAGCTATCTGTATAATATGATGCATCATCATCGGCTAAACAGTTTCCATATTTTAATTGGTGTGCAATCAAGTCTTGAATATATTCTTTTCCATCCTTATCCTTGATTGATGTCCACCATCCAAAATGATTCAGCCCATAATAACGGATACACATTTCTTTACGACTTTTGAAGCCTAAAATACGTGCAATTGTATGCTCCATACCAATTGGCATGTCACAAATATTGATAACTCTTGAGTTTGGTTTAAAACGACGACATGCTTCTGCTACAATACTAGCCGGATTGGAATAATTTAACATCCATGCATTTGGTGAATATTTTTCCATATATTCAATGTTTTCCAATACACCCGGAATGCTTCGTAAACCATAGGCCATGCCTCCTGGGCCACATGTTTCTTGTCCAACAACACCATATTTCAACGGAATCTTTTCGTCTAGAGATCTCATTTCAAGCTTACCTACACGAATGTGTGCTAATACAAAGTCAACATCTGTATAGGCTACTTCTGGATCTGTTGTTGCGACATATTGTATGGTTGGATCTTTTTCCTTGATTAAGATTTCACATGCCTTTGCGACATGATTTTGACGTTCTTCATCGTTATCATATAATTTGATACTTCTTAATGGTAAACGGTCTAGGTTGTCTAACAACATTAAAATAATTTCTGGAGTGTATGTACTTCCTCCACCTGCAATAACAATTGAAAATTTCTTCATTTTACTATCTCTCTTTCTAAGACAATAAATTGATACATGTATTATGTTTGATTTTATTGTTTTTTTACTCTAACAATTTAAAACTATATAAGTTTTTAATGAAGGCATCGCTATCTTCACTTTGAAGAAGCTGATGCATATATTTTTTGTGTGAAACAATTTGGTTAAAGAATTGAAACAACAAGTTCATTTCATCGTTTCGTTTCTTTTCGAGCGCCAATAAAAATACGAGCTGCACTTGATTTCCATGATGTTCAAATGTTTTTTTTAACAAGGCCACTTCTATACCTGTTTTATCGGCAAATGTAAACAGGGCATGTGGAACCATCATCTGTGATCCTAAATTAGTTGGATAATTCTTTTCTCTCAACAAAACATCTTCATAAAATCCTTTTGTATCGGATATAAATCCTGATTCGTGCAACTTTTTAGACATCTCTAGTAAGAGTTCAGGCAGTTCTTTTGTGTCTGGATATACCTTTACATGTTCTTTTTGAATATAACAATCTAATATCTTAGAAACACGTTTATTCATACGAATCATGTGAATCATTGAATTCAATCGTTCAATATCTTTGATTTCTGGTAGCTTATCCATACTGAATACTTCAACACCTTTTAAGATCAGAAATGAATCCAACGTAATGACTAGATCAATTGATGTAAGATCCATTCTTTTCAAAGCTTCCTTATTTATGATATTCACGATCTCAATCTGGTTTTTAAAATACATTTCAAGCCATTGTGTCAACAATTGTTTAACGCTGTGTCGCTGACTTGTAACAACGATTGTTTTAAGTTTAACATTTTCATTCTCTAAAAATTGTGCCACATATACAGTTAAATATGAAATTTCATCTTCTGTAACATAAACACGTTTGTATTTGAAAAGAATAGGAACAATCATCATACTGATTTCAAACGCAAATGGAAACTTTGTCTTTACATCATCAACAATGGGATTTTTTAATTCATATCCACCAATAACTCGTCGATTCATAAATTCTATGTGCAAAAGCATTTTACTAGATAAAGCTTCCGATTCCTTTAAGTTGATTGAATATTTATCGAATACTTCATTACAAAATTCATCATATACAAGCACTGTAAAATCTGTGATTTCAGGTACTTCATCCGTTGATTTTATTTTAAATGTATGTAAAAGATTATATAGAATCGGAATATCAGCCTGCTCTAAATAAGGTGACTGCATAGATAATTTAGTAATGACACGTGTGGAAAGATCGTCCGGAGAACTTATTTGATAACCCTCTAGATTGTATCCATTTAAATTTCGTACTCGACATATCAAGATGCATGCTGTAAATATAGATAAGTCTGTTTCTGATAAATAGACTTGTTCTCCATTCATGATTTTGATAATATCTTCCTCTGTGGATTTATAATATTTCATAACCCACGAATCACTTAGAAGCATATAAAGAATGTCCATTAATGCATCTGGATTTTCGAGTGCCATGTCTTTTACGATTTTAAAAAGAAGCTCACGAATGTCACTTTCTTCTAATAAAATGACACACTCATC
This sequence comes from Holdemanella hominis, assembly GCF_014306155.1. NCBI lineage: Bacteria > Bacillati > Bacillota > Erysipelotrichia > Erysipelotrichales > Erysipelotrichaceae > Holdemanella > Holdemanella hominis. Next base: position 15,824 of record NZ_JACRWH010000027.1, read on the forward strand.
TTTTTTTAGTTTGAACAATTCCACATTGTAGTTTTTCAACAAAAATTGAATCACTTTATTGATTTCTTTGCGGATTACAGAATCAGATAAACCTAATAATTCTGATAAATCGTATATACTGCAATCCTCAAAGAATAGTATTTTACCTATAATTTTGTAAATACGATAGACAGCTAGATCCATATTTTCATTATCCTGATTGACTATGTTATGAATAATATCTAGGTGCTCATCATTGATCATATATCCTTGTTTGGTACTCGAACGTATTAATATACAGTTTGTCACATCATTCATAAATGTGATTTCATTACGTATAGTTCGTGTTGACACATTTAGATTTTCTGATATTTCTTTTCCATGAATCCCCGGATTATTCATAATCAATTTTATAATTTTTAATTGTCTAGCTGTTAACATGTTTCTCTTCCTATTTTTCTAAAGCTTGTTCTTTTTGTAGCTCTTCTTTTTCCATCATCTTAAAGAATGGATAATAGAACACAGTTTGTAGAATCAACAATACAAATACTAGGACTACAGACTTCCAATCTAATGTCATTAAGAATGCACTTACTCCTGGAGGCAAGAATCCTGGAGGATTGGCAATTGGTTTACCGACTAAGCCTAAATTCATTGTTAAATATACAATTGTTGTACAGATCAATGGTCCAAACACAAATGGAATAAACATAAATGGATTCAAGATAATTGGTGTACCAAAAATTAATGGTTCATTGATTCCAAACAAGCCAGGGATAATAGATACTTTACCGACTGAACTCAATGATTTTGCCTTTGATCTCATCATTAAAATATTTAATCCTAATGTTAAACCAGATCCTGATACACATAATATACAATAGAATAATCCAAAAGTAAAAATATGTTGAACAGGTTGTCCTGCCGTATAAGCTGCAATATTTTCAGCGGCATACGCAATCGCAAAAGATGCCCATACAGCAGATGTAATACTTGGTCCATGTAATCCAAAGAACCATAATAATTGCGTAAAGAACATCACAATCAATAAAGCTGGTAGTGTATCCATACCTGTTACAGCTGGTGCTAATACATTCATAATCAATTGTGGGAAGGCAACCTTTCCAAAAGTCAATGAAAGATTCGCAATCGCAACTGCGATAATTGTGTTCAATACTAATGGTACTAATGCCGCAAACATATCTTGTACCATTGGTGGTACACTTTCTGGCATTTTAATATACCATTTGCGTTCGTAACAAATGTGATAAATTTCAACTGTAAATAAAGCTGCTACAATACCTGTAAATAATCCAGTTGATCCTAAATAAGATGTACTTAGTTGACCATCTTTGACTACAGCACAAAGAATGAAGAAGACAACTAAAGCAGTAACAGCAGGTTGACTTCCTTTTAAATCATATTTTTCAGATAAAGTCTTCGCAATAAAGTATGTCGCATATACCGCAAGCATATCGTTTGTGAATGCTGATGCATATGTCAAGACCCCCATGTTTGCATTTAAAAAATCATAAACAGGTCCACTTCCCAAAAGGTTGGCAATACCTAAGAAAATAGTACAGAATGAACCAACAATAATAATAGGTATTGAAGCAACGATACCATCTTTGATTGCTTGAATGTGTTTTTGTTGTTCAAGCTTGTTCGCAATTGGCATCAAATACTTCATAAGTACGTTTTGAATTTTTTCCATTTTCGCTCTCCTCGTATACAATTTTTGTCGACCAAATTGTTATCTATATATTAAATGTTCACATTATAATTCTCAAATCTTCTTTTTCCACTTAAAGTGGCAAGAAAAAAAGTCGCCATAAAGGCGACTACGATATCCATTTCATAATTTCTTCTTCACTTTTCTATACACACTTCGCAATTTGAGATACACTCATATCATTTGAAAGCATAGTTTAGATTATCAATGTCATTTCTTGATTCATTTGCGCAATCTTTTAATCTGATTCGTTTGCACGTTTATTTGCTTCTTGTACTTTTTTATTTGCTTCCTCTAATCGTTTTTGAGCCTCCTCTAATCGTTTATTCGCTTTCTTTAATCGTTTATGAGCTTCTTCAAATTCAAGTTTTAGTTCATTTTCTTGTTGTATTCTAAAGTCTTCAATCCATTTTGTCCAACAATCATTCGATATGGTTTCTACTCGTTTTTCTACCGTTTGAATTACTTCATCATTTTCTATCATCTTAGTTTTACCATTATCACGACAATTCAAAAAGTAATATACCATTTTTTCTTTATCGTCCATCTGATCATAAGACTTATCTAAATTTTGTGTTGAATACACAGATATTTTCAACATGCCATCCGGAAAAAACAAAATACCATTATCATTTCTAAATTGAAGATCTATTTCAAATTCACATTCCTTACCATCATAGAACGCAATGACTTGACATGGGTTTAAATCATATTCTTCCTGTGATCCAAACAACCTCATAAGATAATATTCAGATAAGCGATGTAATTTGATTATATTTTGATCTATCAGAATAGCTAGTTTCATCTTGGTGTTATCGTCAAATTCTACAAAAGCTTCAAGTATTGGATCAAACCCCACATTCGTTACATTTACATTCACCACCTTTCTTTCCAAAAATACCGTGAGTAATGATTTTAAGGCATCGTTTGCCTCCTCATATAATATGTAGCGTAATCAGTTCAACACATTGTTGTTAAATAGATTGTATTTTTCTTCTTAATCCAAGATAATTGTAACGTTCTGGACTAAGGTAGCCTACATGCCTCCTGTGAACTGTTGATTCACTTTTTAAAGACTGGCTCCTTTATTCAAGACGTGCCTTATACACTGATTTGGTTTGTTGATGAACTTTGCTCTTGCACTGTATCTTCTAATTCTTGAGGTTGTGTTTGTCTTGCTTTAGAGGTGCAATCCAGAACCGGTTACGAAAGGAAGATTTTATGAAAAAACAAGATTCTTATGACTACTACGTTGGCATCGATTGTGCTCAGAACAAACACGATTTTGCCATGAAAAACAATCAGGATAAATTCTTGATTAAGAGAGGACACTTTTCAAATACGCTACAAGGATATGAAAAGTTCCTTAACACTGTTCTTTCCAAATGTCTGAACAAAGATAAGATCTTGTTTGGGATGGAAGTGACAGGTATCTATGGTACTAACTTATACGAAAGGCTCAAATCAGATGGGTATCACGTAGTTATGATTTCTCCGGATTCCGTTAAAAATTACAGAGACTACAAACGGCTTAATAAAACAGATAAGATCGATTCTGGCTGTATTGCCGAACTTCTTTTGAACGGCGATGCTCAAATCGTTCATGTAGCAAAAAACGGATATACTGATTTGAAAGCCTACATTCGCAGAAGGAATGCACTTAAAGTTACATGCACTCAGGAAACAAACAGATTCCTCGCCAAAGTTTGTTTGTATTTTCCTGACCTTCTCAAAGTCTTTCCAAGTGGACGTGCAACCTTAAAAGCCATCTTTTCAATATATCCTACACCTTATTCTATCATAGAAGCTGATTTCGATGAACTTGTTTCTGTTCTTCAAAAAGCTTCTAAAAACAAATTTGGCGTAGACAAAGCAAATGAACTTATTCATGCTGCACGTAATTCGATTGTTGTTCGCAAATCTATCTCAGATGGCGAACTATACAACATTCACAGCCTTATTGATTCTATAGATTCTCTTGAATCAGAAATACGAAATCTTGAGAAAATAATTGATTCTAAGGCTGAAGAATTTCCTGCTTATCATGTACTTCTTACATTAACAGGATGTGGAAAAATCACAGCGGCTACAATCGTTGCTGAAATAGGAGATATCTCCAGATTTCATAAAGCGAGTCAGATCGTATCCCTGGCAGGGTTATATGGTGACAACTCCAAGTCTGGTTCTTCTGTAAACAAGCGTGGAAAAATTTCCAAGAAAGGTTCTCGTTATCTTCGTCATGCAATCTACATGGTTGCTGAATTTGCACGAAGAAACAACCCGATATTTAAAGCTTACTTTACCAGAAAAAAGAATGGAGATCGTACCAAACATACTCTTGCAGTGAATGCAGTAGCGAACAAACTTTGCAAAGTGATTTATTCTTTAATGAAAAACCAGTCCACATACATTATTCAATACCGTGATTTGGTGAAACTATCGGAATCAACCCAAAATGAGTTTTTCCAAAATGCCGAAACAGACTTTTCAGCAAAAACTAGACGAAAGAAATATCTGTATGAAGATGAATATGGAGAACTCCATGAATTCGTATTTAAATCGATAAAAACAGCTTTAATCGAATAAAAAAACATACAAATTCTTTCAAAAATCAGGCTTTTTTGAAAAATTTTTTAAAGGCTCAAAAAAGTTGTTTTCAATGCACCCAATTTCAAAAACTAGATGAAGTTTTTAACGAGGATTCACCTCTAAATCAAGACAAACACCCTTGATCCAACAAAGAAAACTACAATTTCAACAAATTTTACATTACTTATTGACATTTAATAGTTTGTCTTACAATCTTCGCCAAACACATACTTAAAGGCGAAATCATTTAATAAATTTGCGCTACGCATGAGCACCTCTTTTCTAGTAGGGATTTCCTACATACTCATATACGTAAAAAAATGCACTTTTTCTAATAAATTTTAATTTTTGCGCAAAAAATGCGCCTTTCGACGCTAAATCCATTTCATTTTCTTACAAATATTATATATACCATCATCTACATTGGCATCTGTGACTATTGTTGCGATATCCTTTAATTCCTGACACGCATTTCCCATCGCTACACTTGTCCATTGTGGATCAAACATAACCATATCATTAGTGTCATCCCCAAAGACAACCACATCTTTTAAATCACCACCAATATGCTGCATCATATCTAGAATACCTTGATGCTTAGCATCATATTGAAACATTAAATAATCGGGTACAAAACGCATATTCCCTAAAGTATCCTTTAAAGTCAATTCGGATTCTTTCTCTTTAGGGATTGAGATATACATTTTATAGATTACATCCAATGCATCTACATCTAAGTTCTCATCATAAATATATTCCGTTGGTTCCTTACGTCTCCAACTTGATTCTGGAAAGTATGATCTAATGTATATACTTTAATTGAATCATCTAACGCAAATAAAACACCATACCCTAAAGACAAGGCTTGTTTGGCAATTTTCTTTGATTTTTCTAAATCTAAAGGAATATTTTGAACCAATTCATCATGAATGACTAATCCACCACCTCCACAACAAACCATATCATGAAGACCCACACTTTCCATAAACTTACGTGCTTTATAGTGAGCACGACCTGTCGCAATAGCCACAAAGTGACCTGCCTTTTGAAGTTCATTTAATGCCACTTGTGCACTCGGCACGATTTTACCAGTGTTTCGATCAGTTAAAGTACCATCAATGTCAAAGAAAAAATATTTTTTATTCATTCGATTCCCTACTTTCTTGTATCCTCGTCAATACAACCATCACATCTTAAATTTTGTTTCCCACTCAAGTTCGTAACATATTCTTCCATATCTCGAATTTCAAGGTTTAGTGTCAATCCGCTTTTTCCACATACAATCACTTCTATATGTCCATGAACTGTATCAGGTATCATCAAACCATTGCCCCTTTCACAATATCAAAAAGAGATCAAATTACTTGATCTCATGTACGTAAATATTATTAACACGATCTGGTCCTACAGAAATCATAGAAACACGTACGCCTGTGAACTCTTCAATGAAGTGTACATAGTCTAAACATTCCTGAGGCAATTGATCGACTGTAGTCATCTTAGTGATATCTGTCTTCCAACCTTTGAAAGTTTTATAGATTGGTTTTGCCTTGGCAACATCTGCCTGATCACTAGGAATATAATTATATTCTTTACCATCGATTTCGTATCCAACACAAACCTTGATTTCATCTAAACCATCTAATACGTCTATCTTAGTGATAACAATATCTGTTAATCCACTCATTAAGTTTGCGTGTTTTACAGTTAATAGATCTAACCATCCACAACGACGAGGACGACCTGTAGTAGCTCCATATTCTCCACCGTGTTCACGAATCCATTCACCTTGGTCATCTAATAATTCAGTAACGAATGGTCCTTCACCAACACGAGTTGAATACGCTTTAACAACACCCACAACAGTCTGAATACGACTTGGTGCAACACAAGCGCCTGTAGTAACACCAGCACTTGTTGGACTTGAAGAAGTTACATAAGGATATGTACCATAGTTGATATCAAGCATTGCTGCCTGAGCCCCTTCAAACAATACTGTCTTATCTTCATCCAAAGCTTCATTGACTAAGTGTGTTGTTTCTTGAATCATAGGAATAATACGATCATAAATAGCTTCAAAATCAGCTACCATCTTATCGTAATCCATAGCTTTTCCACCATATACGGCAGTAAATAATTTGTTTTTGAAATCTAAGCAGTCTTTTAAACGAACTTTAAAATGTTCAAAATCCTTAAATTCATGATAACGAATACCATGACGGGCATACTTATCTGCATAACATGGACCAATTCCACGTTTTGTAGTTCCGATTTTATTAGATGCAGCTTGCTCTTCTAATTCATCTTGATATTGATGATATGGCATTAACATCTGTGCACGGTCACTAATAATGATGTGTTTAGTTGATAAACCATCTTTTTCTAATTGTTCCATTTCTTTTAATAATACGAATGGGTTACAAACAACTCCTGGACCAATGATACAAGTTGCTTCTTCATGTAGAACACCACTTGGTAATAAGTGCAATACATGTTTCTTACCATTTACAATGACTGTATGACCTGCATTGTCTCCACCTTGGAAACGAACGATCATATCCGCCTTTTCTGCTAAAACATCGACGATTTTTCCTTTACCCTCATCGCCCCATTGGGTACCTACAACTACTTGGCTTGACATAAGAGCCTCCTTTTAGGTATGTTCTTTACAATACCTAATTAATTATAAGTAACCCTCATATTATTGTCAATTGAGATTTTTTAAAAAAAGAGCTTGCACAACCATTTAATTCATGTTATCATTAACAGGCACTTAGGGGTATCGTCCAAAGGCTAAGATAGCGGTCTCCAAAACCGTTGATGTGGGTTCGAGTCCTACTACCCCTGCCAGTTTGAAACTTAAAACTCTCAATAATGCTTTATATAAAGCAGATTTGAGAGTTTTTTTGTCGTCAAAAAGTCGATTTTTCCCCGTTCTGGCAAACTTTTTGGCAAACAATTCGAAAAAAATTATTTTTTTACTTTTCGAAACAAATTATTAAAAGTTCAAATAAAAAGCTTTTTATAACAGAATAGTCTCCCAGATTACATATAGATCAACCAATAGCCAAAACAAATTTCAATCAACCTTCACACAATAACCTGAGATTGTTTTCATGAAACTAAGAATTACGTTTACTTATTCGTGCTCAATAAAGCACAAAAAAAAGCAAAGAAACATTAAGTCTCTTTGTGCTTATGCGTTCGAGATGTAATCACAGATGTTCTTAGATGCAGGTGCTTTCGATGAAGGTCTTCTTTTTTTACAACTTAGACAAGCCATCCTCACGGAAACTGAGAAAACTAAACTTGAATTTATTTGATTAGATGTGCTGTAATAATTGTATAACTATAAGAGTTAATAGTTATTTTAATATTATCAATTTCACAATACCAATTTTTACCCTGCTTATAAATATTACAATTCTTATCTAAAATTTTATTTTTACAAAATTCAACTACATCATTAGTATTCAATTTTAGATTCTTCTTAATTCTATCAATCCCCATTTCAGTAGTATGCACTTTACTTATATTATCAAGTAATATTTGTTTATCTTCCATAACTTAATCTCCTCAAAAAATTACTATTTATCTAACAAATCAATAAATTGTAAGTTATCTAACAAATAACTAAATTGTAAGTTATCGTTGCGTTTTTAATGTTCTCCATTCATCTTCTAAAATCGACATCAATATATCATCTGCATACTTAGCGCCATCCATAATAGCATCTCTTAAAACACCTTCCCGCTTAAATCCTGCTTTTAAATATACTGTTTCGGCTCTGGAATTGAATGAATACACATCTAATTCTAAACGATGTAATTTTAGTTTCTCAAAAGCAAAATCACGAGTAATTTCCGTTGCCCATGTGCCAATACCTTTTCCTCTTTCCGCTTGACGATAAAGACCTATTCGGAAATTAGCACACCTCAAATCCCAATCAATTTCATTAATTACACTTTCACCTATAATATCTCCGTCAGGTGCTATAATCAAAAAGAAATACCTATCATTTTCCTCAAGCGATTTCAGAAAAAAGGATACTACTTCTTCTTTTGAAAATTCTTCTTTACAGCCAGTCAAACGTGCCACTTCCTTATCTAAAGGACAATAATTCTGTTCATAATAATTAACTGCGTCATCTGCTTTGGCTAGACGTATTACAAAACCATCTTTTTCACTAATAACATCTGTGGTCATATAGTATTTCTCCTCCGCAAATTCTAATTTATCGTTCCTGTATTTCCTTGCCGCTGAGGTACTCCACGTCTATTTCAAAAATTTGTACAGCCTTTCCTGCATGGGCAATTTCCTCATCAACTAACTGTTCGCTGGGATAGTATTTCATTGCAAATCGTTTTAACAGAGTTGTTGCTCTTGCACCGGATTCTATGAGGTGGCATCTGCCGAATACCACAACGCTCTGCACAAACGGTGCCCAATCTTCTTCTTTGATGGTTTCATTTCCATATACCGTGAAGCATACTTTGTCACAGGCACGCAGTGCATCTACTTTATGACCTACACGTGCTCCATGAAAATAAATTTTCTGCGCATCGTCATCGTAGACATAGTTGATAGGAATTGCATAGGGATATCCGTCATCTCCATTTACGGCAAGAACGCCACGTCGGCTGGACTGCAAAAGAGCCTTTGCCGTGTCAATGCTGATTGCATTTTTCTTTTTACGAATTGTTCTAAACATGATATTGCTCTCCTTTTTACGTTGATACAAATTCCGATTTTTTGATTTATTTTAACACAAAATATAAGTGGTTTGTAGAGAAGAAACATATCGTGTTTAATTTTCATACAAAAAATTTGTAACACCATCATATTGCCAATAAAAACTTGTAAAAACCTATATTGCTTTATAACACCACCGTAATACCGTGAAAAACTAAATGTAACCGACAACGAACCAGTCGTAATACCTTCGTCGGCTATGTTGACAGAGCAACTACAAATGCCTGTTCAACCAATAGCTGATGGAAGTATCTTTGATTTTACGACATTTTGCAGGCGTACTTGTTTTTGCAACAAACAGCGAAAACAGGTGTGCTTTTTCTATATCCGAGATTAAGTACCATTGCCGTTCTCCACCTTCGGCATTTTGAAACTTCATTCACAAATTATAAAAGAGAAGAACCAGATGCAAACAGAATTATTGTGATTAGACTTAAAACACTTGGATCTTATACAAACATACAAATTGGATCCACTTACACAGATTTAAACGATTATTCATATTTCTATACTCTACATGACATTGAGAACTATTATGTTTATGACCGTGCAAAATTCACCTATTTAATTGATAAATCCAAAGTCATCTTTAAACAACGCTTAATAGATGATATAGATAAACCTTTCAAATACGTATCTATAGAATTATTAGAAGGCCATTATATAGATGATTTATCTTTAAATGCTTTAAAAATATTTTTAGAATAATATTCACTAGAAGCTATAACTATTCGTTATACATAAGGCTCTTCTTATAATTATCATACTAAGCATTCAACAGTAATAAAGGTGTTGTTCGAAACCCATTTCGTTACAACACCTTATTTTTTATTTATTCTGCCATGGATACGTTACTTTCTTTTTTTCACTAGTTTTATCGGACCACATCGAACTAATATTATGCTCTTTGCAATAATCAGCTACTCTTTTTCCTAATAGCTTTTCCGTTTTATCAAAATTTCTTGCTGTTTTTTTATCCAATACGTGATTATTCCAGCCTTTAAAATATATTTTCCATGGTTCATCACTATCTTTAATCGTATGTTGGCGATAACGAACCAAATATGCAGGATCAACTATACGTCTTTTGCATTTATGCGGCGCATGATTTGAAATGTATTTCCTGAACTATTCATGAAAATATAAAAATTCGTAGAATGTTCCTAATTTAAAGGAAATCTACGAATTTTTCTTATCACCCATTGGGTGAACTTTTCATATAAGAAAAGCTCCTCTATAATATAGGCGTCAAAACCAAAAAAAGGAGCCA
>NZ_JACRWH010000028.1:0-25937 GCF_014306155.1 Holdemanella hominis
AACATTTACCAAAGTTATACTAAATTTATGACAACATGGAATGTTATTCTATAAGTGCCTTAAAGATAAGGCAATGAATATAGAAATAAACCAATATTCATATCTCTCTCCTAAAAAAAATAATAATAAACAAAAAGGAACCATTCTAGACACCAACACTAGAATGGTTTCTTTTCTACTAAACTTGTAGAATATAGCTATTCTTTGCTACAATACAACTATGCCAAGAATTCAAAATGATTGTATAAATACAATAGAAATTAAAAAAAGTAAATTTATTACCTACCTTCATAGAACACAGGATGAACAAGAGGCAAAAGACTTTTTAAAAGCTATAAAAAAAGAACACCCCAATGCCAATCATCATTGTACAGCTATGATTATAGGAAACATTATGCGATCTAACGACGATGGAGAACCAAGTCAGACAGCAGGTCACCCTATGTTAGATGTGTTGATGCATAATGAAATGCAAGATATTCTAGCCGTTGTAGTACGCTATTTTGGAGGAATCAAGCTTGGAACTGGAGGACTTGTAAGAGCCTATAGTTCGAGTATTTCCCAAGCCTTAAAAGTGGCAACACTGACAACTGTAACTACACTTCAAGAATATCAAATTCATTTTTCTTATGATCTCATTGGAAAAATTGACCATTACTTTAGAACACAAAACATTGAAGTTATTGAACAACAATATGAAGAAGATGTTGTCTATCATTTCCTTGTTCAAGAAGATATTTCTAAAGATTTAATGGAACTCACAAATGGAAAAATAAAAATTCAATACATACAAGACATTGAAACCGAATGCGTTATTTAATCCGCATATTATGAATATGATATACTTTAGAAAAGCGAGGTACCTTTATGGATAGTATTTTTACTCTTATTGCCTTTTTTGTGATTTTCTTTATATTTGGAACCCTAGCAAGCTGGCTACTTCCATTTATTTTGCCAATCATCATTTTCTTCTGGATTATTTCCCTATTTACAGGAAGAAGGCATGTTCACTTTCACACTTATCGCAGTACACAAAGCCAAAATGAACAACCAAAATCAACTCCAAAACATGGAGCTATTGATGTTGAATATACGGAACACGAAGAAGATGGAGATAACCAATGATTTGTCACAACAGTGTTGGATATGATGCACAAATCAAAGACTTGTTGATTAAATCCGCATTTAATATGGATAAAAAAGAAATCGATGCCTGGATAAAATATCAATACGATCCACAACACATGTTCTGTTTCTGGCAAAACGATAAGATTACTTCTTGTCTTCAAGTTACAAAAAGAACTATGATGTTTTTAGATCGACAAATGCACGTATCTGTGATTGGTATGGCTGCAACTTTACCAGATTATAGACAAAGAAAACAATTTTCTAACTTATTAGATGCTGCCATTTCACAAGCTACCTATAACGATTTATTAACCATCACATACACAAACATGCCAAAATTATTTGAGGCAAAAAGCTTTCAACACATTTCAAACACAAAAGAATATTGGATTGGAGCTCCACTATGCAGAAGTGGTAATCCTTATCATGTAAAACAAAAAGCAGAGAACTTATACACATTATATTTCCAATTCATGCAGTATTTTGATGGCAGTATTCTATTAAGTGAAGATGAATTCAACAAACTTATCCAATATCATAAAAGCTTAAAAAAATCCATTGTCACAATGGTTAATGAAGATAAACAACCGAAAGGATTTGCGATATATTCCACAAAAGACAATCAGGCTCATGTAGAAGTTTTAGTTTACTTTGACTCTCAAGCCATCCAAGATCTTCTAAGTTATTTATCCATCAACAATGAAGTAACATCCATTCTAATCAGCGAAAGTGAAAGATTTGATAAATTATTCCCACTTCATTTTCCTAGAACCGATAAAAAATTAATGGTCAGACTCAACAATTATAAATTATTCGATAAATTCTCTAACACAAACGTTAGAAACGCAAAAACAGCTTATGAACTATTAGAAAAGCCTACATGGAACCATTTCCAGTAGGCTTTTTATTATGAAACGCAAAAAAGGAGGCATCGCTAAAAACCTCCCTTTCTGCTTAGAATAATGGATTTAGATACTTTCAACAAGCATCCTCCATTATCTTAACACGTTTTAAATGAAATGAAACAAATTATTTTTGTCTTGCCAAAATCTCCAACATATTTCGAGCCACACTGTACTCATAACAAGGACCCAATTGATTGTTTGCGGCATATTTTGCCTCTTCCAAAGCTGTGCATGGCGCATACGAATGTTCAAACATCGACAACATTTGTAAGTCATTGCCACCATCACCATATACCGCTATTTCATCATCTTCAATATGTAAATACTGCCCTAACCAATGTACGGCATTTCCCTTATTCACACCTTGTTTCGTAATTTCAATCAAGTTCTTATCGCAAGGCGCATTCACAATTGAACTCGAATACTTTTCTAAAAATTTATACAAACGATTATACGATTTACCAGGCTGCAAATGTGAGTTGATCTTACAAACATCTTTAGACAAAATTTCCTCTTTCGATTGGTCAAACACCAAACGCTTTGAGATATTCTCCATAAAGAACTTTGCAACTTCAACATTATCTCCATCCGGATGAGGCATTCTCTCCATTTTCTCAAAAAACTCCTCTTTCGATTGTTTCGTGTACGTTTTATAGGGCGTAATAAATTCTAAATCTAAGTCATCAAACTCTTCTAGAATAATTTTCAAAATATCCTTATCAATTAAATCTAGTTTTAACGTTTCACCTTCAGGGCTCATAATCAAAGCCCCATTCATGCAAATACGATAAATCTTATTCTCTAACCCATTCAATTCCGTCATTGAACAATCACGACCCGTTGAAATCGTAAAAACTGCATTTTCACGCACAATCTTTTCAACCGTGGCCTTGATCAATTCATCAAACTGATGACTTCTAGCAAGTAAAGTACCATCTAGATCCGATGCGAACAACTTAATCATTTGAACTCTCCACTAACGAATACGCAAGCTTCAACATGTTGTCGACATTCTGTAATCCATAATCCAACGTTTCAATTTGAGCCACTGGAATTTTAACTTTCTCTTTCATTTCCGGAATCTTAAAGCGAACCTGTGGACCTACTAAAATACAATCATAGTCCTGCCACTTTGATTCATAGCCTCCAACACCCGTTGCCTTCACAACTAAATCTTTTCCGTTTTCACTTGCCCATTTTTCCATTTTTTTAACGATTAATCCGGTCGACATTCCACCAGCACATACAAATAATATTTTCATGTTCACCATCCCTAAAACTCAATCTCTCCTGTTATATGATATGCCCTACGATAACTCACATTACGATTTTTACGCTTCATATTATTGTCTTCTCCAGGAAAATACATCGGATTTTTATGTGTTTTTTTATATCCTTCATAAATATCCAAAGCATCCTGATACACTTCTTTTACATTCATCGTTCCATACATCATAGCTGGAATTACATAGATAGGAACTTGATTACCATACTTCTCAATATAATCGGCAATCTTATATGAAAGATGTGGACAAGCCATGACTACATCATATTCACCATAATGTTCATGCACTTCTTTAAAAGGACAAAAACCTATCTTCAATTTATCATCATACCCTTTTTCAACTAATTCACTTTTAACTTTACGCATCAATACACTGCTCGAAAAACCTCCGCCACAGCAGATGCACACGCTTAACATACACTCACCATCTTTGTCTGAAGCTGATAATAAGCTCCAATTAGATTGGCATCATTTCTAAATTCACAAGCCACCACATCCACAGGACGCAAAGGAAATACAGGAATAAATAACTTCTTATATTGTTCATTGATTTTTTCAATCAATAATGGCTGTGCTGAAATCCCTCCACCAATCGCAAATTTTTCCGGATCAAAAATAGACTGAATATTATAAAGCTGTAAAGCAATGTAGAAACAAAATTCATCTAATGCCGCCAATACTTTTTCATTGCCAGAATTAGCCATCTCAAAGATTTGTTCTCCACTATACTTTTCATCTGTTTCTAAATATTTTTGTACTAAACCCAATAAACCAGCAATTCCACTTGTGAAAGCCCATAAGCCATGATAATCAGCAGGATACACATTGTTTGTGTATAAACAAGACACTTCTCCTGCTGAAAAGCGTCTTCCATTATGCACTTTTTTATCTTTGATCAAACATCCACCAATGCCCGTACCTAAGATAATCGCAACGCTATCCTGAACATCTTTTAAAGCACCATATCCAACTTCAGCACTCCCTGCACACTTGGCATCATTGCCAATCCATACAGGAACGCCATATTTTTCACTTAATATCTTTTCAACAGGTTCATTTTGAATATATGTCAAAGCTCCACCTGTTAAGGCAATCCCATTTTCAGAATCTATCACACCAGGCATGCTTAATGCGATTCCATCAATATTACTAGGTATAATCGTATCCATCGCATCATATAAATCTTTTACTGTACATTCACAATTTTCATCCATCGAAGTTGGAGCTGGCGTCTTAATTTTTCCACTATCCAATTTATTTCTATTTTCATCAAATAAGGCATATTTAATTGAACTGCCCCCTATATCCATCGCAAATATTCTCACAACAATAGCCCCCTATCTCGATAAGATGTATCTGCCAAATCAAGAATTTCAAAATGATCTGTATATTCTAAAATTGTCACTGAACAATTCTCAACGTCCCCCACTTCTTGCATATGCTTCATAAATCGAGCTTCATCAAGACATCGCAATGCCCCCATGATCACTCCACCATGCGCAACTACAAGTACATTATCCGTATGTGATTTGGCGATTGTTTCTAAACACGTCATAAACCGTTGATTACATGTAGGCAAGGTTTCTCCACCATACATCTCAAAGCCCTTTTCATACACACTAATATCCGTAAAGACATCCGCTTCTTTTTCGCCTTCTAAAGATCCAAAGTTCAACTCTTTCAATCCCTTCACATAGGCATATGGCACACTTCTATCTTGTAAAATATAATGCATCGTATCCATAGCTCTTTCACTCGTTGAACTATAGGCATACTCAAAAGAAATCGACTGCAGTGTTTTTGACACTGCAATCGCTTGTTGAATACCCTCTTGTGTTAATGGAGAATCACACCAACCTTGTACTTTCTTTTGTTGATTGAATAAAGTTTGTCCATGACGCACAAGATAAATTTTCATTAGTCTAAATTCTCTCCATTCGATGCGATCACTTTTTTATACCAATAGAATGAATCTTTACGACTTCTCGAATAATCTCCCGTACCATCATCTTGTTTATCTACATAAATAAATCCATAGCGCTTGCGCATTTCACCAGTTCCTGCAGAAACTAAATCAATACATCCCCAAGTTGTATACGCAATTAGATCCACACCGTTTTGGATGGCTTTATCCATAGCTTGAATGTGTTGTCTATAGTAATCAATACGGAATGGATCATGAATACTTCCATCTTCTTCCACTGTATCAAATGCTCCCAAGCCATTTTCAACAATCAATAGAGGCAATTCATAACGGTCATACATCATTTCTAAATAGTACTGTAAACCTGTTGGATCGGTTGCCCATCCCCAATCTGAATATTGAAGATATTCATTACGAGCTCCTGCCGAGAAGTTTCCACCTACTTTATCAGTTACTGTATGTGTAGTCACAACCGTAGACATGTAATAAGAGAAGGAGTACATATCTACTGTACCTTTTTTCAAATCCTCTAAATCTTCCGGTAAAATTTCTAATTCCACATTATGCTCTTTCCACAAACGCTTTGCGTAAGTAGGATATTTACCCTTACATTGCACATCGCCACAATAGAAGATTCCCTGTTCCCAAGTATGACGATTTAAAAGAATATCACTCGGATCACAAGTCATTGGATAGAATGTAATTCCACAAATCATGCATCCAATCTTATTTTCTGGATCAATTTCATGTCCAATCTGAACGGCTTTGGCACTTGCCACAAACTGATGATGTAAAATTTGGTACGCATTTTGGTAATCCTCATCACTCGCCGTATTGCCAAACATTTCTAAGAACATAACCGTGTTATTGATTTCATTGAATGTTAACCAATATTTAACTAAGCCCTTAAATTCTTCGAAACATGTTTTCGCAAAACGCGTATAGAATCCAATCAACTTACGATTCTTCCATCCACCATAGTGTTCTTCTAAATATAATGGTGTATCAAAATGCCAAATAGTAACTAATGGTTCAATATTATATTTTCTTAATTCTGTAAATACATTGCGATAGAACTCAATACCCTTTTGGTTTGGTACTTCTTCATCCCCATTTGGAAATAGTCTTGACCAAGAAATTGACATACGGAACGTTTTAAATCCCATTTCACCCATTAAGGCAATATCTTCTTTATAATGATGATAAAAATCAATTCCATCATGATTTGGATATAGATAATCATCTAGCACCGCATAATGTGCTCCTTCAGGAATGCCTCTTGGACTTTCTGGTTCTGCGTGAGGATTTCCATCCTTATCAATATATGTCACTAAACGAGGCGCATTTACACTTCCTCCTGTTTTTACATCCGTTAAAGCTGGACCTCTTCCATCTACATTCCATGCGCCTTCACATTGGTTGGCAGCTGTTGCTCCACCCCATAAAAATCCTTTTGGAAAACTCATCTTACTTACCTTCACTTTCTATACTTACATTTCCACTACTAACACCTGTAGTAGCCTCATCCAACGGAAGCCACTCCAGTGCTTTATAAATAAACGTATCCCAGAATACCCAGTCATGACCTCCAGGGCCTGTTTGGTATTCATGTTCTATTCCTTTTTCTAACAAATACTGATGGAATTGTTCATTCTGTTCTTTCAACATAAAATCCTCAGTTCCACAAGCAACAAACAATTGAGGAAACTCTTCTGATTTTAAGCCATCCACCAAGGCATAATAATCCATATCACTGCCTTTTAATTTTGAAATATCCCCAAAAATTGATTCATAATAATAGCGATTGCCCATTGGGTTTACATCTTCATATGTCGATGTATATACCCCATCTAATATAAGAGCACTCGACAAGGCGATAATCGAACCAAATGTATCATGGTATTTTAAACCATTACGCAATGCTCCATAGCCACCCATCGATAATCCACCAATGAAAGTATCTTCACGCTTTTTCGACAATGGGAAACTTCTTCTTGTGAAATCCACAAGTTCTTCACCAATAAATATTCCAAAATTATCCATACTATGCGGCTGATCTACATAAAATTTATTTTCTCCACTAGGCATCACGACCGCCAAATTCTTTTCTTGCGCCCAAGCTTCAATTCTTGTACCATTGATCCAGTCGGATGTACTGCCAAAAATCCCATGAAGCAAATACAACGTTTTAAAGGTTGTCTGCGGCTTGAAATCTGGATCTGTGAACACATATTTATCCGTTGGTAAAATCACCGTTATATCGACCGTGCGCATTAGTGATTTTGAAAAAAAGTTACATGTTAAATGGGCCATACACTATACCTCATCATATGTATATAAATGAATGTTATTTTCTTTTACATATGCTTTTAATTCTTCACTCGTTAAAAAATCCACTTCTAATACTCTAGGCATTGTTAGACTGGAAACCGATAAAATATATTGATCTAAGTAACCAGGATGACAAACCATCAT
This sequence comes from Holdemanella hominis, assembly GCF_014306155.1. Lineage (NCBI taxonomy): Bacteria > Bacillati > Bacillota > Erysipelotrichia > Erysipelotrichales > Erysipelotrichaceae > Holdemanella > Holdemanella hominis. The sequence continues at coordinate 7,718 of NZ_JACRWH010000028.1, forward strand.
ATTAAATCCATCTTTTGCCTCATCAACCATCTTTTTAAAGGATACCATTGGATCATAACCAGGAAACATACTATCCATATACATATGCATATCTTGCCCATTCACCTTTTCACATCCCATAATCAAAGTTTTTAAATTGTGCCGATTCCCCACAATTTCAATGGCCCTATTTAAATTTTCACTCATGACAGCATGCGCCTCAAAATAAGCCGGTTCTTTTCCTGTTATTTCTTTAAAACGATTATATTGCGCTTCCACTTCTAGAATAGCTTCATCTAAATCCACAAAATCCTCTTTTGTACTGCGATACATCTTGCTCGTTTTAAAAGTTCCATCTTCTTGAACTAAACTCGAAATAGATGCAGGATCACTAATGGGTTTTCCCACACATACATTTGTATGTTGGCCTAGACAAATATCATAATCTTTTACCAATTCATAACCATGAAGACTGTCTGGCATATTCACCATAAAACCAATATTCTTAATGACACCATTCTTTACCGTTTCATATATCCCATAATTTACAGCTTTAGAAAAACCTAAGTCGTCCGCTCTTACCATTATTTTTTTCATATTGTACCTCACAAGAAAAGGCGAAACAAAAACTATTCCGCCCCCTCCTTCTTACTAATCTAAATCTTCACCTTGTGTTTCAATCACTTTTTTATACCAATAGAAACTATCTTTCTTATAACGATTCAAGCTTCCATTTCCTTCATCATCACGATCTACATATACAAATCCGTAGCGTTTACGCATTTCACCAGTTCCCGCAGAAACTAAGTCAATGCATCCCCACATTGTATATCCCATTAAGTTAACACCATCTTTATTGATCGCATCATCCATGGATTGAATATTTTGACGTAAGTAATCAATACGATAATCATCATGTACTGTTTTATCTTCTTCTAAAACATCTGACCATCCAATACCGTTTTCAACAATCCAAATTGGCTTATTGTAACGATAATACAATGTGTTACATGCCAAACGTAAACATGCAGGATCCGTTGCCCATCCCCATGCGTTTGTCTTTACATAAGGGTTGGTAACACCCATCACAAAGTTTCCACCACTATCATTACCCACATCATGCGTAGTTACTGTACTGCTTCCATAACATGAGAAACTTAAGAAATCTGCTGAGTATTTCTCTAATAATTCATAGTCTTCTGGACAATCCTCTAATTGAATTCCTTTTCTTTCATAGTCCTTTAATTTAAACTCAGGATAATGTCCCCCTGTTTGTACATCCGCATACCAAATTGTTTCTTGGCTTCTTTCTAATGCCAAAATTTGATCTGCAGGATCACAAGTATATGTGTAAACAGGTCCATATGCCAACATTTGTCCAACTTTAATATCTGGATAGTTTTCATGACAGAATTTTACGACTTTAGCACTTGCGACAAATTGGTTGTGCGCGCCTTGCGCTTTGGCTTGTTCACTAAAATCTACAAGTCCACCAGCCATATATGGCATCATAGACATAATGTTGATTTCATTAAATGTTAAATAGTATTTTACTTTGCCAACATAACGCTCAATAACTGTCTTTGCGTATTTTTCAAAGAAATCAATACAACGACGATCTTTCCATCCACCATATTTAATTGTCAATCCGATTGGAGTTTCATAGTGAGATAAAGTAACCAATGGCTCAATACCATATTTTTTACATTCATCAAACACTTCATCATAGAATTTTAAACCCTCTTCATTAGGCTGTTCATCATCTCCATTTGGAAAGATTCTTGCCCAGTTCATAGACATACGGAAAGTTTTAAATCCCATTTCTCCCATCAAGGCAATATCTTCTTTAAAGTGATGATAAAAATCTGTAGCTGTATGACTTGGATAATATTCATTTTCTAAAACAGCTGGAATAGCTCCTTCTGGAATAAAACGATCTGTTGCGGATGTGAACACCATTGGTGTACTTCCTGTTTCATTTGTCTGTGGGTTTCTCCAAGTAACACGACGAGCCACTGTGTGTGAACCATTCGTCAAAGTATCACTTGTGTTGATCCCTTTTCCACCTTCTAAATATCCACCTTCATATTGATTGGCAGCTGTTGCACCACCCCATAAAAATTCTTTTGGAAAACTCATATATACCTCTTTCTAAAAAATAACGACGCCAGCGTTTAGGCCTGACGCCGTTTTCATTATTATTCAGCTTCTGCTGCTAATGCTTCCTGTTCTTTCTTGTATAACTGGCTGTCATATACCTTGAAGAATGGATACCATACTAGTCCTGCTGGAATGATCATCAAGTAATCCCAGATTGCGTTTTGCCAACGTAGTGTTCCTAAGAATGATGCGAATCCCATTGGCATCAATGTCATGATTGGTACAAATCCTGGTACTAAGAATCCGACTTTGTATGCTACCAATGTAACAGCCATTACAACGATAATATTCAAGATGTATGGAATACATAAGATTGGATTATACATAATTGGCATACCGAATGTCACTGGTTCGTTGATTCCAAACCATCCTGGTACTAAGGCAATCTTTGATACGGCTTTGATCTGTTCTGATTTAGCCTTTAATCCAAACAATACTAGTGGCAATGTATTTCCTGAACCACCACATACACCAATACATCCAAATAACGTTACTGGATAGAATACTAATGCTTCATATCCACCTTGTGCAAACGCTGCTGCATTGTTTGTTGCTGCCTGTAACATCAATGGCATTAACACTGACATGATGATCATTGTTCCGTGAATTCCAAAGCACCATAATAAGGCTGCAAATGGCATCAAGATGAACATACCCGGAACAGATACTAATGCGTTTAATGGAGCTGACAAGATAGCCATGAATCCTGAACAGATTCCCATTGCTCCGCCTGTACAAGTTGAGATAATTACTTCTAATGCATATAAAGGAATCAATGCGAATGCCAAAGGCAGAATTGCTGAGAATCCATTTACCAATGATGGTGGACATACATCTGGCATCTTGATTCTTACATTGTGATCCTGACAGAATTTTTCAACCTGGCATACGAACCAGCATACAAAGAAACTTACGAACATACCTTGTGAACTTAAATATGTTACATCGATAACACTTGCTCCTGCTTCATTTGTTCCCCAAGTACATGCGATAAGTGCAAAACATACGGCTGTCTGTACACTTGTCATGATTGGCGATTTCAATCCTAATGCTTTTCCATAGTTGTAAGCCATGATCAATACAATCCACAATGACAATAGATCCATTGTAAAGTGATATGGAGCATATAATACGTTATATACGGCATCTCCATTCTGGAAGATTCCAAGCATTGGTCCTACAGCACAAATGATTGAGAAAATCGCTCCGACCATGATTGGAGCCATACATGACATCATCGCACCTTGTAATGCGCTTAAAAATTTGTTTGATCCTAATTTCTGTCCAAACTCCTGAAGTTTGACCATAAAAGGACTGTTAAAAATACCATCCATTATTCTATTTCTCTCTTTCTTTCTCTTATTCTAAATTATTTCTGTGCGTATAGTTTATTAGCGATTTTCATGATATTTGCACAGTTGCCTACGGCATAGTCGAATGAAGGAATTCCTTCTGTTGGAAGTCCTGTATCCTGTTTAATCTGGTTCAAACGGTAGCTTACCTGAGGGCCAGTCATGATGATGTCATAGTCTTTATATACATCCAAGTATTCCGAAAGTCCTACGGCATTGATACTGTTGTCTTCGCCCCTTTCTTCCCAGTATTTCTCCATTTTTTTCATCAACAATCCTGTTGACATTCCACCTGCACAAACTAATAAAATTTTCATTCTGTCTTTCCTCCATTCTTGTACATGATGATCATTTCTTTAATCAGTTCCTGTGCTAACATACTTGTCATCAAGTGATCCTGTGAATGTACCAGTAACACATTGACGGGTGTTGGGTTTCCATTCACTTCATTGAACAGCAAGTCTGTCTGCGCTTTGTGCGCCAATGTTGAAGCCTCATCTGATTTCTTCATCAGTTCATCTGCTTCATCGAAATTTCCATGCTTGGCAGCTTCTAAAGCTTGAAAGGCAAAGGATCTTGCATCTCCTGCATTAGCGATGATCCCAAAGGAAATCATTTCGACAGATTGTTCTGCCTTGTTTTCTTCAGCCATTTCAACAGCTCCTTTCTTATCTCAACTCTTTACAGTCTATACTTTAGTGTATAAGTTTTCCTTTGTCAAAGCGCTTTCAAAAGCATGAAAAAGACGATTTATACACAAAATTAGTGTATAAATTAGTGTTTTCTGTATAAATTGACTGTTTCTAAATAGTTTTCTCGTTAGTGTATACAATATTTCAATTTATTTTAGTTTGTGTATAAACACGAATACACTATGTATACATTCTCTAAATTACAGAAAAATATGGGTAAAAAAAGAAAAGACGTCGTCTGACGCCTAATCTAAATCTTCTCCATTGGATTTAATACATTTTTCATACCAGTAGAAACTATCTTTACGGTAACGATTTAATGTTCCTTTACCCTCATCATCCATGTCTACATAGATGAAGCCATAACGTTTACGCATTTCTCCTGTACCAGCTGACACTAAGTCAATGCATCCCCAAGGTGTATACGCAATTAAATCTACTCCATCTTCAATGGCTTCTTTCATAGCTTTTACATGAGCTTTCATATAGTCAATACGATAAGGATCGTGAATCTTTCCATCTTCAAATACATCAATAGCACCCAAACCATTTTCAACAACCATCAAAGGCACTTGGTAACGATCATATAGTTCATTTAATGAGTAACGAAGTCCATCTGGATCCATTCCCCATCCCCATTCAGAATATTGAATATATTCATTCTTATATCCCATAGACATGTTTCCGGCTCCATCACGCTTTGCCTCTTTGTGCGTTGTTTCACAGCTCGTCGCATAGTAACTGTAACTAAAGAAATCTACTTTTCCTTCTTTTAATACATCTTTATCTTGTTCAAAGAAACCAGGATCTAAATTATACTTCTTCCATGATTTTCGTGCAAAACCAGGATATGCTCCGCGCACTTGTACATCCCCACAATAATAGAAACTATCCTGCATATGGTGTTGATTCGCAAGAACATCTTTTGGATCGCAAGTCAAAGGATAACTAATCATTCCTGCAATCATACATCCCATCTTAAATTGAGGATAATGTTCATGTGCATACTTCACCACTTTAGCACTTGCCACAAACTGATTATGTAATTTAATGTACCCTTTCTTTGCGATTTCATCTGGACAATTCGGAATAAAAGATACAGCCATGATTGCACTGTTGATTTCATTAAATGTCAACCAATACTTAACTAGATCTTTATACTCTTCAAAAATAGTGTGACAATACTTTTCATATAAACCAATTGTTTCACGATTTTGCCAGCCGCCCAATTTTTCTTCCATATACAAAGGATCGTCGTAATGCGAAATTGTGACTAATGGTTCAATACCATACTTATGTAATTCTTCAAATACACTACGATAGAAATCCAACCCTTCCTGGTTTGGCTTTTCATCATTTCCATTTGGATAAATTCTTGGCCAAGAAATTGACATTCTAAACATTTTAAAGCCCATTTGTGCAAAAAGAGCAATATCCTCTTTATAATGATGATAAAAATCTGTTCCGATATGATTTGGATAATGATATCCATCTAAACATGCATATTCAGCCCCTTCAGGTAAAGTACCACCAAACATACTCATTTTACCTGTTGTTCCATCCGCATTTTTATATGTCACGTAACGAGGTGTATCTTTTGTCGCACCTGTTGTTACATCCGTCATAGCTGGACCTCTTCCACCTTCGTTCCAGCCACCTTCATATTGGTTGGCAGCCGTAGCTCCTCCCCAGTAAAAATTCTTAGGAAAACTCATTTGATTTACCTGCTTTCTATTAAATTATGTTTTACAAAACTCTTATACAATCCATCATGCTCTACATCATCTGTAATTTCATCACAGACAGCCTTACACTTTTCTGTTCCATTTCCCATGCCTATACCTATATCTACGTGTTGTAAAAGTTCAATATCGTTATCCGAATCCCCAATCGCAATTGTTGATACATCTTCTAATCCGATATGTTTTAACAAGATATCGGCTGCATCTGCCTTATGAATACCCTTAATGCTGATTTCTCCAGATACTTCACGAATCATAGGAATGGTATTTTTTATGATGTTGAAATGTTCATGCAAATCCTTATAGATTTGATCAAAGTTATTTAAAGTACATAAAAAGGAGATTTTATTCACTTCATAAATTTGTTGCGAACCATCCACTACAATCATTGAACTCGTATACTCTTCAGCCCCTTCTGGCATAAAATCCTTAAAGACTTCTTGCATCCAATCATGATACAGTGTATCGACATACATGCCGTGATTGCATTCTAAGTAATAGCCAATCTTGTTTTTCTCAAAATACTGGATCAAAGCTTGAATATCATTCTCATCAAAAGTCAAGTGGCGAATACATTGACCTTCATATTCAATGTATCCACCAGATGAACATATAATTCCATCAAACCCAACATCTAATATGGATTCGAATAATTCTGCTTTACATCTTCCCGTATTCAAGAAAACATAATGACCTTTCTTACGCGCATTTTGGATTGCGTAGACAGCACTTTCTGGTATCTGTTGTTTATTGTCTAGTAGAGTACCGTCCACATCTACAAAAATTGCGTATTTCATTAATCTAAATCTTCTCCATTTGAAGAAATGACTTTCTTATACCAATCGAAAGAATCCTTCTTACTACGATCTCCTTGGCCAGTTCCATCATCTTGATAGTCTACATACACAAAGCCATAGCGCTTGTGCATTTCACCAGTTGAAGCCGATACTAAGTCAATGCATCCCCATGGAGTATAGCCCCAAAGTTCCACACCATCAATTTCAATGGCATCCTTCATAGCCTTAATGTGATCGCGCAAGTAATCAATACGATATGAATCATGAATGCTTCCATCTTCTTCCACTTGATCTTGTGCTCCTAAACCATTTTCAACAACCATCAACGGCAATTGGTAACGATCATACATATAGTCTAAAGATAAACGAAGTCCAGTTGGATCAATTTGCCATCCCCAGTCACTTGCCTTCAAGTATGGGTTTTTTACTCCAAACATCATGTTTCCACCTTGATTCGCCAAAACTTCAGGATCATCTGAAGCACAGTTTGACATATAGTAAGAGAAACTAATGAAGTCAACTGTACCATTCTTCAATGTTTCTTTTTCTTCTTCAGTTAAACTAAATTCAATTCCATTTCTTTCATATTCCTTTAGTTTATAAGCCGGATAATATCCACGAGCCTGAACATCACAATAGAAATAGCTTCCATTAAAACTAGACCAAGCTTTTAAGACATCTCTAGGCGCACATGTATGAGGATAAATCATTCCATATCCAATCATGTTTCCCACTTTATTGTTCGCATCAATCGCATGTAAGATTTGAACGGCTTTTGCGCTTGCAATCAATTGGTGTTTTGCGGCATCCGCAATCTTTTGTGGATCACGACTCGGAACGCCCGCAGCCATCCAGCCACCAAAGCCTAAACAGTTGATTTCATTGAACGTTAACCAATATTCAACTTTACCTTTATATCTTTCACCAACTGTCTTAACATAACGACAGAAACATTCAATTGTACGGGCATCAACCCATGAACCCCATTTATTTGTAAGTCCGACTGGCGTTTCATAATGAGACAAAGTAACCAATGGTTTAATGCCATGTTTTAAGCATTCATCAAAAACATCATCATAAAATTTCAATCCTTCTTCATTTGGTTCTTCTTCATATCCCAATGGGAAAATACGTGTCCAGTTAATAGACATACGGAATGTTTTATATCCCATTTCACCCATTAAAGCGATATCTTCTTTATAACGATGGTAGAAATCCGCACCTTCGTGACTTGGATAATCAAATCCCTCATAACATCCAAACACAGCATCTTCTGGTGCATCTAAACCAAACATCATATCAGCATGTACAACACCGTCACTTGTTTTATAAGTTACCTTTCTTGGTTGTGTTCTAGAACCACGAGTACAGCAATCTGAACTGCTGACACCTTTTCCACCTTGGTCCCATCCACCTTCATATTGGTTGGCAGCTGTTGCACCACCCCATAAAAAATCTTTTGAAAAACTCATATATACCTCTTTCTATTTTAAGAAGCAAATGCCTCTACCTGATTTTACTTCATTCAATAAAATATGATCGGCTTCTGGAATATGACCAATACGATTTCTTTGACCATCCACCATCATATCTTTTAACACAATTTGCACTTCACCACGATAATGAGCCAAATTGTCATTTACGATGACTACATCTCCTCGATGATAGTATTCTTCATCTATTTTTCTTTCCGGAATACTCTTTTTACCGTAGAACATTCTTGTCCAGCGAGAACGAATCATGTAGTATGGTGTTTCTCCACATTGGTGATACACATTATCAAATAAAATTTCTTTTTCCAAATCTGTGACACCATCATCTAAAATGACTTTAAATGGAACTCTCTCTACATCTCCATGAGGAAGCAGTTCTGCCAAGTAGTCTTGTCCAACTAGTTTTGGTATATTGACATAAGCTTCGTTCATCACTTGATCAATCGCTTTAAATTCTTCTTCACTCGCAAAAGCATTTCCGAAGATGATTTCATCCACATCACCTACCGCAATCCAATGACGAACCTGCAATTCAGCTGGAATCCAACGGTGATCTTCAACAGTTGGAAGTCCATCGTGTACTGGCCATGGCCCATGTGTATTGTCTTCATTACTAGAAATAAAGACAGCACTAGGAATACCCAAATTTGCCAATTCTTTATTGATCGAACGAATACTTTCTAAATCGGATGCCGTATAACGTTCTGGATAAAAATTGTGGCAAGTAGAGAAGTTCTTTGGATTTGCCCCATTTTCTAATGCCATACGAACAGCTTGAATCATACAACTTGATAATTCGATTGTAATGTTGTAAGGATTGTTGATTAAAGTCACATCTCTTTGGTCAAAATATGGAAGGTCCATACGAATGATGTCTATTCCCATCTCTTTAAAGATGGAGATGTCGCTTTCGCTAGCACCCATTTTCTTAAAGAATGCGGTATTACAGTCACCAGATACTTTCATTCCATGTTTATGTGCTAAATCACAAAAATTTTTAAAATAATCAAACACTTCTTTTTTTGTGCCCGGAACACTAAACATACTTGTAAAGATTTTTGTGAAACCATAACGACTTGCCATTGTTAAATAGTTTTCGATTTCCTCCATAGATTCTTGTTCTGGATATAAAGAAACGCCTAAAATTGGTTTTTTTACTGGTTTTGTTTCACCTAAAAGTCCCATAATTATTTTTCTCCTCTTTTTCTAAAAAATAACGACGCCAGCGTTTAGGCCTGACGCCGTTTTCATTATTATTCAGCTTCTGCTGCTAATGCTTCCTGTTCTTTCTTGTATAACTGGCTGTCATATACCTTGAAGAATGGATACCATACTAGTCCTGCTGGAATGATCATCAAGTAATCCCAGATTGCGTTTTGCCAACGTAGTGTTCCTAAGAATGATGCGAATCCCATTGGCATCAATGTCATGATTGGTACAAATCCTGGTACTAAGAATCCGACTTTGTATGCTACCAATGTAACAGCCATTACAACGATAATATTCAAGATGTATGGAATACATAAGATTGGATTATACATAATTGGCATACCGAATGTCACTGGTTCGTTGATTCCAAACCATCCTGGTACTAAGGCAATCTTTGATACGGCTTTGATCTGTTCTGATTTAGCCTTTAATCCAAACAATACTAGTGGCAATGTATTTCCTGAACCACCACATACACCAATACATCCAAATAACGTTACTGGATAGAATACTAATGCTTCATATCCACCTTGTGCAAACGCTGCTGCATTGTTTGTTGCTGCCTGTAACATCAATGGCATTAACACTGACATGATGATCATTGTTCCGTGAATTCCAAAGCACCATAATAAGGCTGCAAATGGCATCAAGATGAACATACCCGGAACAGATACTAATGCGTTTAATGGAGCTGACAAGATAGCCATGAATCCTGAACAGATTCCCATTGCTCCGCCTGTACAAGTTGAGATAATTACTTCTAATGCATATAAAGGAATCAATGCGAATGCCAAAGGCAGAATTGCTGAGAATCCATTTACCAATGATGGTGGACATACATCTGGCATCTTGATTCTTACATTGTGATCCTGACAGAATTTTTCAACCTGGCATACGAACCAGCATACAAAGAAACTTACGAACATACCTTGTGAACTTAAATATGTTACATCGATAACACTTGCTCCTGCTTCATTTGTTCCCCAAGTACATGCGATAAGTGCAAAACATACGGCTGTCTGTACACTTGTCATGATTGGCGATTTCAATCCTAATGCTTTTCCATAGTTGTAAGCCATGATCAATACAATCCACAATGACAATAGATCCATTGTAAAGTGATATGGAGCATATAATACGTTATATACGGCATCTCCATTCTGGAAGATTCCAAGCATTGGTCCTACAGCACAAATGATTGAGAAAATCGCTCCGACCATGATTGGAGCCATACATGACATCATCGCACCTTGTAATGCGCTTAAAAATTTGTTTGATCCTAATTTCTGTCCAAACTCCTGAAGTTTGACCATAAAAGGACTGTTAAAAATACCATCCATTATTCTATTTCTCTCTTTCTTTCTCTTATTCTAAATTATTTCTGTGCGTATAGTTTATTAGCGATTTTCATGATATTTGCACAGTTGCCTACGGCATAGTCGAATGAAGGAATTCCTTCTGTTGGAAGTCCTGTATCCTGTTTAATCTGGTTCAAACGGTAGCTTACCTGAGGGCCAGTCATGATGATGTCATAGTCTTTATATACATCCATGTATTCCGAAAGTCCTACGGCATTGATACTGTTGTCTTCGCCTCTTTCTTCCCAGTATTTCTCCATTTTTTTCATCAACAATCCTGTTGACATTCCACCTGCACAAACTAATAAAATTTTCATTCTGTCTTTCCTCCATTCTTGTACATGATGATCATTTCTTTAATCAGTTCCTGTGCTAGCATACTTGTCATCAAGTGATCCTGTGAATGTACCAGTAACACATTGACGGGTGTTGGGTTTCCATTCACTTCATTGAACAGCAAGTCTGTCTGCGCCTTGTGCGCCAATGTTGAAGCCTCATCTGATTTCTTCATCAGTTCATCTGCTTCATCGAAATTTCCATGCTTGGCAGCTTCTAAAGCTTGAAAGGCAAAGGATCTTGCATCTCCTGCATTAGCGATGATCCCAAAGGAAATCATTTCGACAGATTGTTCTGCCTTGTTTTCTTCAGCCATTTCAACAGCTCCTTTCTTATCTCAACTCTTTACAGTCTATACTTTAGTGTATAAGTTTTCCTTTGTCAAAGCGCTTTCAAAAGCATAAAAAAAACGATTTATACACAAAATTAGTGTATAAATTAGTGTTTTCTGTATAAATTGACTGTTTCTAAATAGTTTTCTCATTAGTGTATACAATATTTCAATTTATTTTAGTTTGTGTATAAACTTATTCTTTAATGTATACATTGTGAGAATCATCAGATAATTCACAGATGGCATGCTATAATTTAGACATGAAATTAATAAGAACATTTGAAATCACTTCGGATGAGTTTTATGACTATCTTGAAGCTCAATTATTAGAAGAGATTTCTAAAACCACAAAAAAGAATGCAAAGAAGAGTGTAATCAAATCTGGTTACAGCTACGAAAACAAGGATGCCAGATCAAAGATTGTCATCGATAAGTATGTTCGTGGGCAGATTTATCAATCTACAGTCAAATCAGCTACTTCATTTGTTCGTGTATGTTATGAAACACAAGAAACGAAAGAGGGGTTAAAAATTAGTTTTGAACAATTTATGAGTGGAGATGAAAAGCTCCCACAAAAAAATGTTTTATATCGTACATGGCATAACTGGATCACATTTGGTAGAATGTCTCACGTTTTATATGATATGCGTGATGATATTATTAAGATTCGTAATGGTGAAAAGATTATAAAGGGAAATATGCAGCCTGAAACGCATAAACAATTAAAGAAATTTTTAACTAAAAAATTTGAGGAGCAAGATCAATAGTCTTACTCCTCTTTTCTTATAGTTTATTTAAAATCATAATAATGGCAGCCACTTGATTGTCGTCAATAATGACTTTAAAAGCCTTTTCTAAAGGTTTTAACACCTTCGACACAACTTTAAAGTCTTCTGGATAATCCTCTAAGATCGTATCTGCATCTTTGCATGCCTGCTTACAAACTCCTTGTTTACAATTTTCTAATAAACATGCGATGTGCACGAATAGACCTACCTTTTGGTCTGCACTTAGTGAATAAATAATTTCCAATTCATCAATGATCGACGGTAAAATCGATTTTAATTTAGATACAGAAATACACTTGAATTGTTCTTCCAAGAAAGAGTATACGGCAGAATAATCCAATTGTTTCGATTGAATCGGTTCAAACATCAATATTTTATCAATAGCTTCTGGTTTGTTTTCAAACACTTTTGTCATAGAAACAAAAGGAATTCCCATTAATTTAGGATCATACGTTCCAACAAAACAATGGATACGATAGATTTTCTTTAAAGCCATGACTTGTGAAATCAATTCATCTCGCTTGGAAATTGCCAAAGGAATTGTTTTAAAGCCTAGGTTTGAATATTGATCGATATATTGTTTCAACTGGAAGGCACCACCCTCGCCCGTATGACACAATGTAATGATAATTTCTTTTCGTGAATCATTCATTTGTAGCATCGTCTTCATTTCACGCATTGTTGTATGATACACATACTCTAAATCTATTTCCTGACTACACTTTCTAGCAACGTCTAAGCCCAATAATGTAATAGGAAAATAAATATAGCGAATCTTAATATCCGTTTCCTCACTAATTGTATCTAACATTGTCTTGATCGAACCCATATCATAGATGACAATGATACCTTGCCCATTATCAATTCGTTGTACCAATGTTTTAATTTCTTGTAAAGCCGTAGTTGAATCTTTTTCTAAACACAAATCATAGGCATATACATTATTCGTATGTGTCAAAGTATTTGTGACATCACAAAGTGAAGTGGCAACGCCCTTGCCATGGAAGATATATAAAAGTACGGGATGTCCTTCTGTATCCTCTTCATCTTTAATCAAGAACATCGCAATAATAACAATTTCTTCAATTGGAAGTTCAATATTAAATGTATCCTTAAACATTTGACCCAATTGAATGGATATTCCATACTCCTTCGGATATTCTTGTACAATATGCACAATTTGATCATCATCTACACGCGACTGATTTAATTGTAATGTTAATAATGAGTTCATATGAAGACATAAACCATAGAATACTTGTGGTTGAATTTCTCTTTGAAGCTCATTTTTACAAGCATCCATAATCTTAGTTACCATATGAATAATTTTAGGATCTACAATCTTTGACAATTGTTCCGTATCATACTCATCATTATAACTACGATAATAGTTGTATCGTTTAAACAACGTATTAACATGACTATTAATAATATTATGAATCGTTTCCGTGTTGATACCACGTTTTGATAATTCAGTATATTGACTACGGATTTCCGCATATAAATCATGTGTATCCTGATACCTAATCCATTGAGATTCCTCATGACAATCATAAATAAACAACATCTGTGATCCTAATAAATCATAAATTTCTGTTGATTGTGTTCTTGAACGAATCAAACTTTTCTGAACTTCATTGTTTAAATCTGAGATGGTTACCTCAATATTTGAATTTGGATCATCCATGACACGAACACATGCCGTTGCACATGCTCTTTTAATTTCCATTTCCAATCCTTTAACATTTAAAGGAAAGTCTGTTAATAATAAAGCCTCTAAAATCTCGCGCTTTACTTCAATATTCTTTTTGGCATTATTAGCCTCAATCATAAAGAAATAATTGATTAAGGCAAGTTTTTCACTTAAAGGACGACTTGCCAAATCCGGCAATTGAATAACCATAGACATTCTTTGGCTAAACTCTGCATATCCATTTGGGCCACAAGATAACACTAAGAATGTAGAATTTGCATCCATAAAGTCTTTACGATCTTCACTAAACAATAAACCTGATTCCAAAAATTCCGATAAACGACTTTTTTCCGTTGAATTCAACAATTCAGCATTGTCAATAAACAACAGCCCCCCACGACTTTTCGCAAATAAAGAATCCTCTATATTCTTAGGACTAAACAATTTTTCATCTAATTCTTCAATATTATTTTTGTAGTGGCGACAATTTATTTTATAAATCGGTGCCCTCTCACTAAATACACCCGCTTCTTTACCATATAAATATAGTGTATACACAAAGTGAGTGGTTCCACTTCCTGGTTTTGCGGTTACTAATACATTCAAACTATTGTTTGGATATAAAATAGCTGCCTTGGCAACCTGTAACGCATTGGCAAGACTACCATCGATTCCAATCATCACTCTGCCTACTGTATTTAATTCATTACCTACTTCTTTTTGTGGTAAATAATATAAAACAGGTCGAGTATTCGTCTTTTCTAGACGTGCATCTTTCACTAACTCATTCAATAAAGTCGAAACATTCGATCTTTGTAGCTGAAAATAGTCCGCAATGACTTTTGTACTGATTCCATCTTTATAGTCTGAATTCGTCATTAATTGTTTTTGTACAAATTCAAATACGCTCTCTTTTGTCGTTTTCATTCTATTACACTCCATTAAACGCTTGCATTCGTTTGAATTATACACTATTATACACAAAAGAAAAAGCCTACATGAAGTAGGCTAATTTTGCATATGAATTATTTCTTCTTCAATCGTTGGATAAGAAATAAGTGTTTCACCATCTAAATTCTCATTAAACATATTCACACCACTGATCTGATGATTATTGTATGTCGTATAATAGTAAATTCCATTTCTTAAGTCGCAACAAGACGTATAAATTGTATATTCATACTTTCCTGGTTCCACTTCACAAAGACCTTTTTGTTGCTTGACACTACCAATAATGTGGAAATATTGACTTAAATCATTCTTATCACTCGTCGCATTGGCTCTTGTATAGGCAACACGCACAAATCTGGATCCACTCGATAAATCACCCGGAAGTCCCATAGCTCCAAAGCCGCGTGAATAGGCAGTTAAATCCAATCCAAAGTTATTTTCAGGTTGTTTGTTTGATAAATACATATAGTCATTCAAACGAAATAACTGCATAGGAAATGGCGGATTGTTTGTCAAAACATGCGTAGGATTATCATATACATGCATACCATCTTCCATACACTCCACGACAATGCTTTCATTTTCATCACTGATCATATAGTGTAATTCAGCTACTGGAAATTGTTCATTAAATGGTGTCGCACAAACATTTGTATTTTCTAATACAACTCTTGCCTCTTTGACACTTGCACATTGCGATAAGATCCAAGGAATAAATTCAAAGGCAGCCACATTGTTCTTGGCTTCTTGGACTTCATAAAACTTTGCATTCCCAATAAAGTTTAATCCAGCCATTCCCAAGCCTTTCTCATTCATGGCATCATAATACAATGGATACTCTTCAAATACATGGGCCATACCAATCAGAGCATAATGACTTTCATGTTTATCTAAATGTCTAAAATGAAAATCATAATTGCGCGGCGTAACAGCTACTTGTTCTCCATATGAAAATTCATAATCTAAATTCCTTCCAAAAAACTGATTAAAGCTTAATGCGGTACACATTAAAATCATCTCCTTCTACTTAGTAGCTTAACACAAACTAAAAAAAGATTACACACATAATAATGAACAAATCAAAATATGTGTTCATTGCGTTAAGTACCAAAAAAATATATATTTGAAGTGTCATAAGAAATGCCTTATCTTATGATTAACCCTTTGGAAAATTATTCAACCCTATAAACTCAAGATACATTTTTATCTTAATAATTTTCCTCTCCCTAAAGCAATGTCAAGCCCGGACATTGCTTTTTATTTTACCTAAAAGAAAAAGCAATAAGTTTCCCTATGACTTAAAACGCAAATACAATTCCTACCACTGCACTAGCTACAATAAACCAGATTGGATGTAATTTTGGTTTATACTTACTCAATGCCAACAATACGAATAGACAAATAAACTGCTTCCAGTGAAATGTTGAGAAAGTGTAATCACCAAATAAAGTTGTCACCAAAATATCAATGGTTGCCACGGCAATAAAGGCAACTACAGCAGGTTTTAATCCGGCAAAGATTTGTTGAACAAGTGTAGCCTCTTTAAATTTCTCTAAGAAATTAGCAATGATACAAATAGTGATCAAACTTGGTAAAACCAAACCGATTGTTACCACAATGGATCCTAATATACCATATTGACTAAAGCCTACATAGCTAGCCATATTGACACCCATTGGACCTGGTGTAGATTCACTAACCGCAATCATTGTGGATAGATCACTCATAGTATACCAGCCATAACGAACCCCAATCTCTCTTAAGAAAGGAATGGTCGCAAGACCTCCTCCTACCGCAAATAGGCCAGTTTTGAAAAATTCTAAAAACATAAGTAATAACTTAGTCATTTTTCTTTAACCATCCTATTCTAGAAAAGACAACACCCGCAATACCAGCACCAATCACAAGTAACACCGTAGATACTTTAGTAAACATCGCAAAAATAAGTGCCACCGCAAAAATCAAGAAACCAATCTTATTCTTAATATTGCCCTTACCTAATTTTAATACCGCATTGATCATCAACATACATACAGCTACACGAATTCCATTTAGGGCATGTTGTACAATGGCTAAACTTGAAAAGTTTGTGATCAAACCTGCAATTATACTAATAATGATAATAGATGGAGTAACTACACCTAGAGTAGCTGCAATCGCTCCTGGAACTCCGGCTTGATAGTATCCAATAAAAGTGGATGTATTGACCGCAATAACACCGGGTGTACATTGACCAATCGCATAATAGTCCATGACTTCATCTTCTGTAGCCCAATGATATTTTTCAATAACTTCCTTTTGAATCATTGGCAACATGGCATATCCACCACCAAAAGTAAATAGACCCATCTTAAACCAAGAAACATATAATTGAATGAGTTTCTTCATTTTACTCTCCTTTTAATACAAATTTTTCAATGACTTCACAAACAGCACCTTCTTCACAAGTAGCCATTGTGATATAGTCGCAATCCGGCTTGATACCTGGCGCTGCATTTTGTACTCCCACGCCTAAGCCAGCATCCTTAATCATGGATAAATCGTTATAGTTATCCCCAATCGCAATCGTATCCTGAATATCAATATGTAATAGATTGGCTAGTTTTTTTAGTCCAGCCCCCTTATTTACATCCTTATGATTAAATTCAATATAACGATTACTTGAATATGAAACATCCATATCATACGTAATATCCTTTAGATCACGATCAATGCTTTGAAGATACTCAAAATCTGTATTTGTATATAATACTTTTACAATTTCTTGTCCCTTTAAAAAATCAAGATTTTGATCAAATACCTCAATCATTTCTTGACGATTCTGCACATATCTTTTTTCATCTTCCGTTAAGTTATATGCATATACCGCATCACGCGTGTATACATGAATGACTACATCATACTTTAATCCACGCTTATATAATTCTTCAGCTTTTTCAAAAGAAATACCTTCAAAATGTAAAAGTCGATTATCCTTATTTTCAGTGATAGCACCCCCATTATATGAAATCACATATTGGTTCGCTTCATCAAAAAGATCCAATTCCTTTAATGTACCCTGAACTGTGTTATAACCTCTTCCTGTTGCCAGTACAAATTTAACACCTAAATCTTTCAACTTCTTAATGGCCTCAATATCTCTAGAATCAATTGTTCGATCAGGTTTAATCAAAGTTTCATCTAAATCACATGCAATTAGCTTATACATAAGTAAATACCCTGGTATATTGTAATTGACCCATCTAGCTGGTCATTTACAACATACATCTCCTTTCTTTCAACCTTTAATAACCGTAGTTGAAGACGGTTTTGTTAATTTGTAAAATTGAATATGTG
>NZ_JACRWH010000029.1:0-25583 GCF_014306155.1 Holdemanella hominis
TCTCATCAAGTGTAACAATATAGTAAATGAAAAGATAAGTGAACTGAGTATAAGGGACAAAATTAGTTGGAAGCAAGGCATGAGTGGATTTACATTGAGTACACTGGATACGCTGAACATGAATTTGAATCTTACACTCACCACTGGAAAGATCATCAATGATCACAAATCTTGTGTAGTGTCCATATAATATAAAAAGGCCAACGACACCACAAACAGGACAATGTAAAGACAGCAAATCGATCGCATTAACAAAAGCTTGATAATCATCTTTATTCAAAATCAGGTTGAAGTCGTTGGTAATTTTCAGTATCATATAATTGTCTAAGAGGACGGGTAGAAATCACAACTTTGATCGGTGCTGGATTTCTACCTTTTTTTTACGTCCAATCCCTTCTAAAAATACTGTAACAAAAAAGATAGAGAAATTCACCCTAAAAGTGTTTAAAGGATATCTCTTTCTCAGAGCTAAAATCCCTATGGCTTTTAAAGGTTGATTTGTCCCTATCTAGTTTTATATATTCTAAAAAAAGAAACCGTCGTTTGACGGTTTTTGTGTTAAATACAGCTTTCAAAGAATGCACGCATGTCCTTGGCTAATAGATCAAAACTTTCTTTACCAAGATAAGCCATATGACCACTTGGATATTCACCAATTGTAACTCGATTTTGATCTAGATTGGAATGGGTTGCCAAATATCTGGCATTTCCAGCTGTTGTACAAAGATCATATAGACCTGAGGCAAAGAAGACTTTCATCTGTTTGTTTCTTCGCATGCATCCAGCTAAGGATTGGGCAGGACTTGTTTTGAATTCACGATTCCATGTCATATTTACATCAAAGACTAAGCCTTTTGAGATACGATCACTTGTGATATTCAATTCTTGGCGCATCAACCCATAGGCAGTTTGGAAAGCAGGTGTATATTGTCCCATAGCTGGGTCATCCGCAATGACATTAGCTTCCATGATTTCTGGATCATCATTCCATGTATAGCGACCATCATAGAATCCTAAAGCTAAGCCCTTATCTTCTAATAGTTTATGCGCAAAGCCTTTTTGCATATCCATATGTAAATGGTGTCTTAACCAATATGCTTTATCAATACCAGAATAGTAAGCTAGTTTATCTGCAATTTCTTCTTTATTAGGGCAGGCATCCCCTAAAAATAAGGCTGTGACATATTCAGTGGATGCGAATGTAAAGGCTTCATCAATAAAGTCTTTTTGCGAAATATTTTCCTTTGGATTATGGAAATAATTTGTGGCAGCCATTGTGATTAAGTCTGTCGCACTTGCTTCAACCGGAAGCTTTTCAATAAAGTAACTTCCAAGTAAGAAGATACCACTGACACTAATGCCCATCGTATCGGCCTTTTCAGGACCTGCACCCATCAACTCTCCAGCAAGTAGGGCACTTCTAGCCGTACCATAGCTTTCACCCGCAAGTAATACTGGTGAATTTCTTCGGTTGTAACGAGCTAAGAATTGTTCAATGAATTTAGAAACGCTTCGAACATCGCCATGCGTTTCATAAAATTCTTTTCTTGCCTTTTCCTGAATTAAACGACCTAAACCTGTTCCTACTGGATCAATAAAGACTAAATCACATAAGTCTAATAAGCAATGTGGATTGTCTTCTAGTGCAAAAGGAGGAACAGTAGGAAGATTGAGTTCATCATCTAATTTTACAATTCTAGGACCAAATAATCCCATGTGAAGCCAAAGACTTGCACACCCTGGACCGCCATTATAAATAAATAAGATGGGACGTTTAGAATTGTCGTGTACATCACTTCTAAAATAGGCATAACTAAAGATGGATGCGACTGGATTATTTTCTTCATCTACAAAGAAATTATCTTCACAAATTGTATGATAAGGAATGGTTGTTCCTTGTATACTAATTTTGCCATCTGCTTCATATTTTGATTTTTCTAAATTTTCTTGAATACGCATTACTTTACCTCACACTTTTTAATAAAGACATTGAATATATCTTGCATCTCACCATATTTATGGGACAATGCTTCTGGATGAAATTGTACGGCATAAATTGGTAATGACTCATGTTCAATAGCTTCAATAATGCCATCTGGAGCTTTAGCTACAACTTTAAAGTGTGGAGCTAAATCTTTGATGGCCTGATGATGAAAACTATTCACATAAGCTTCATCACTTAAGCTAGGATATAAAAAGCTATCCTTTTCAATATGGATCTTATGACTTGGATTTTCTCTTTTTTCTTGTTGCGCATGCTTGATTACATTTCTTTTACAATACGACAAATCTTGATATAGAGATCCTTTAAAATAGACATTCAACATCTGAATGCCACGACAGATTCCAAAAATAGGAATCTGTTTTTCGTTGGCATATTTTAATACTCGCATTTCATAATAATCACGATCTAAACTTGAATTACCTTGTAAAGGTCTTGGATTTTCATTATAAATCATAGGATTTACATCAATTCCACCTGTCACAATCAATCCATCTAATAGATTAACTTGAGCTTGAATTGTATCATAGTCATTTGTGATTGGAAGAATGATGGGACAGCCACCGGCACGAATAACACTATTAATATAGGCTTCATTGATAAATTGTTTAGGTAAATTCTCTTTATCCATTTCATTACACGTTAGACCGACAATAGGCCTACGCATTTTTATCCTCCATAAGGGCAATTTTGATATTCTTTGTCTCTTTAATGATGTATTTTCCTGGAATAGCTTCATCCACATATTCCATTTCACCATTTTGGTTGTCATATGGATCGTTTGGCAAGAAGTTTTTAGCTGGCACAAAATCACCTTGGAATTTAGATGAACATGGAGTTCTAAATGGATCTAGATATCCAAAATAGAAATCTCTTCTTTCTAAGTTTCCGGCACGATATGATCCTCCACCAAATGAACAATCTGCATATAACCATCCATATGGAGCTACATAGAATCTGGCCCAGTCATGATTACCGATGGTTTCTGGTGTAGTATAAAGTCCAGCTTGCCAAGTGGCAGGAATGCCCGCAATACGGCATAGAGTAATAAATGTCAATGCTTGTAAACCGCAATCTCCTTTCAATCCAGTTGTGATATATTCTGGAATGCAAGGTAAAGTCGCATAAGCACGTACATATGAATATGTGACGTGACTTGTGATATAGTCATAAATTAATTTAGCCTTTAATAATGGATTTGTTTCTTCACCAATGATTTCTTTGACTAAATCTTTCAAATAATCTGTAAATACAACGTGTGGCGCATATTCTTCAAGACAAGTATCTGGATGTTCATTCGTCACAATACTCGGATCTAATTCTTCATAGTGCATGTGATTGATGAATTCATATTCTACACTGAATTCTTCACCTTTTTCGTATGGCTTTTCAATATAAACACATCTTTGATCTACACTGTTATCATTTACTAGACCTTTATGAGATGTATTTAATAATTTAAAATCTTCAACTTGCGCATATTCTTTCGGAATAGGAAGCCATACGCGAATCGTTTTTCCAGGCTTTTCAAATGCAGGATCCACCTTTAAGCTTGTCTTGACATGAATCTTACAGTAAACATCGTTTTCTTCTTTCATTTTATGCATTACATCATCTAATAAAGTACTTGTAGCGCCTTGTTTTTCAATTAAACGATCTTTATAAGCATTACGCACTTTAATTAGGTTTTCAAAAAAATTGTCTTTTAAATACATTTTTCCCTCAATGAAGATCCATTCAAAAGCATTGTCCTTAAATAATGTATCGAATTCTTCATCTTTGAAATCTTCAATCTTTGATTTTAATAATTCAATGGCTTCTTCTTTGGAATACGTAAAATCTTCAGGAAGACGAGAAATCAATTCTTTTTCTAATTCTAAACGCTCCTTTAGTTTGGCAGGAATGTCCTTTTGAAGACGTAAATCAATCATCTCCTGCATCAATTTAAATTGCCCATTCCATTTTAATTTCATTAAATCTTCAGGAAGTGGCGTGTTCAATGTTGTCATGTTCATAATAGTTCACCTCATTTTGATTATACTCTATTATGAAAATATTTACACAAAAAAATGAAACTTATTGAAATAAGTTTCGAATTAATTCCTCCTGACTATATTTTTCCTGCATTTCTTTATCTACACTCATTAATATAGGGGGTAGATTTCTGTATGATTTATAATATTGAAGGACTAAAGACAATGCCAAAAAAGGAGCCCATTCAGTAAGTGTCATATTGTCTTTTGGTTCTAAAAGAAAACCATCCTTTAAGACTTCTCTTCGTTTTGCACAATTTAAGGCGTATTCCAATTCATTGCCATAGTTCACGTTTAACATTTCTTCATCAAAAGAAAGAATGGGACTTAAATTGTCTAAAGGCGCATTCATACTATATTGATAGGTATGTTTATCAATCTGTTTCATTACTAACGTTTTATATTTCATGATTCTATTGTAGCTTATAATATATTTTGTTTCTGTTAAATATTATTAACATGGTATAATTTTTACGGTGATAAAATATGACATTTGAACAAATGAATTTAGATAAAAATATTATACAAGCTTTACATACATTAGGCTATGAAAAACCATTACCTGTACAAGAAAAAGTCATTCCGAATATTCTTTCGGGAACGGATTGTATTGTCAAATCAAGAACGGGAAGTGGAAAAACAGCATCTTTTGCGATTCCCATTATTCAAAATCTAGAAATTGATGAAAGAAGTCCACAAGCATTGGTACTTACTCCCACTCGAGAACTAGCTTTACAGATTCAACAAGATTTTGATCGTATTGGTACTTTCAAAAAAATTAAGACATTACCTATTTTTGGTAAGCAGCCATTTAAGTTTCAAAAAGAAGATTTGAAACAAAGATGTCACGTTGTGATTGGTACGCCAGGAAGGGTTTTGGATCATCTGCAACAAGAAACATTAGATCCATCAAAAATTAAATATGTAGTTTTGGATGAAGCGGATGAAATGCTGAATATGAATTTTTTAGATGAAGTACAAGCGATTTTAAAATACATGCCTAAAAAACATGTGACATGTTTATTTAGTGCAACATATCCTGCAGTGATTCAAAGAATGAGTAAGAAATATTTGTATAAACCAGCTAAAATTGATCTAACGAGTTCAAATAAACCAAATATTCTAGAAGAAGCCTATCACGTCAATGAAGAACACAAAGAATTGTTCCTTCTTCATTTATTGGCATTAAAGAAACCAGAATCCTGCATGATCTTTTGTAAGACGCAGGCAAGAGTGGATGAAGTTTATACATGTTTAGAAAAGAATCAAGTCAGTGTAGATAAAATTCATGGTGGTATGATGCAAGAAGAAAGACTATCGCATATGCGACGTTTTAAAAAAGGAAAGGTGCGTATTTTAGTTTGTACCGATGTCGCAAGTCGAGGAATTGATGTTTTTAAAGTGGAGATGATCATTAACTACGATATGCCAAGTCCCGTAGAAACATATACACATCGTATCGGACGAAGTGGAAGAGTCGATGAAAAAGGTTTAGCTATAAGTTTAGTCAATGAATATGATGGTATTCGAAAAGAAAAACTAGAAGAATATCTAGGTTATAACTTGCCGTTTAAAGAAGAAGGTGAAGTCTATTTAAGTGATTTAGACGTTTTAGATTCATTAAAAGAATCTAATCGTGTGGTGGTCGATAAATCAAAAGATTTAAGAAAGGGTATCACTAAAATCTATTTGAATGGAGGAAAAAACAAGAAGATTCGTCCTGGCGATATTGTAGGGGCTATCTGCGAAATTGATGGTGTTACGGTCGAGGATATTGGTGTGATTCAAGTGCAGGATCATCAATCGTATGTGGATATCTTAAATGAAAAGGGAAAACTTGTATTAAAGAATTTAAAGACAATTAAAGGCAAAACATTGCGTATTCAAAAGGCAAAAAATGGATTTGGTCATTAGATCAGATCCATTTTATTTTGAAAGAAATGTAATGAATTGTAAATAAATGTAAACTTAAGCTTGAAAAGTTTCAGAAAATAATTATAATAGTCTCATAAATACTTTGAAGGAAAGAAGTACAAGAAGATTTCTTCTTTAGAGAGATAACATTTTGGTGCAAGTTATCGTTGAATATTCTTGGAACGTGTTCTGGAGTGGTCTAGTCGAAGGTTTGAGGCTAGAACGTGAATTCGCGTTAAGAATGAGGTGTCATCTGCATAGGGCAGATGGAATTTTGGTGGTACCGCGCTTATAACGTCCAATTTGTTTGGACGTTTTTTTTATGGTAAGGAGATGATGAATATGGAATGTGATCGACGATGGATTTATAGAACTATTTTTTCATATACATTAACAAGGAGGAACTTATCATGAAACAACAATACAATAAAGTCGTTTTAGCATATTCTGGAGGATTAGATACATCCGTATTAATTCCTTGGTTAAAAGAAAATTATGGATGTGAAGTCATTGCCGTAAGTGGAGATGTTGGTCAAAAAAGTGAATTAGATGGCCTTGAAGAAAAAGCTTTGGCTACGGGAGCTAGTAAATTATATATTGCGGATCTAAAGAAAGAATTTGTCGAAGACTATATTATTCCAAGCATGAAGGCGGGTGCTAGCTATGAAAATTATTTATTAGGAACAAGCTTTGCACGTCCGATCATCGCAAAAAAACTTGTTGAAATTGCCAAACAAGAAGGAGCTGATGCGATCTGTCATGGCTGTACTGGAAAAGGAAATGATCAAGTTCGTTTTGAACTAGCTATTCAAGCCTTTGCCCCAGGCATGGACATCATTGCACCTTGGAGATTCTGGGAATTGAATTCGCGTGAAAAAGAAATTGAGTATGCCAAGGCACACAATATTCCATTAAAGATTACAGCGGAAACAAATTATTCAAAAGATAAAAACCTATGGCATTTATCCCACGAAGGATTGGATTTAGAAGATCCTGCCAATAAAGCACCACTAGAAAAAGAAGGTTTCTTAGAACTTGGTGTAAGTCCAATACAGGCAAAGGATGAACCCGATTATGTAACGATTCATTTTGAAGAAGGAACTCCAACAAGTATTAATGGTAAGGAAATGTCATGCCTAGATATTATTGAAACATTAAATGATTTAGGTGGACAGAATGGTATTGGTATTTTGGACATTGTAGAAAACCGTTTAGTGGGTATGAAATCAAGAGGTGTATATGAAACACCAGGTGGAACGATTTTATATGCAGCACATGAAAAGTTAGAAGAAATCACTTTGGATAAAGATACGGCTCATTATAAAAAACAAGTCGCATTGAAATTTGGTGAACTTGTATATGATGGAAAATGGTATACGCCATTAAGAAAAGCATTGTCAAGCTTTGTGGATGAAACACAAAAGACAGTGACAGGCGATGTTAAACTTCAATTGTATAAAGGAAATATCATTCCTCAAAGTGTAACAAGTCCATACAGTTTATACTCAAGTGGCATGGCCACATTTGATGAAGATGATTGTTATGACCAGTCAGATAGTGCCGGATTCATCCACTTATTCGGACTTCCATTAAAGGTACGTGCCTTAAATGATCAAGAATTATTTGGAAAGGCTCAGAAACACTTTCCATCAGTAGAGTAGGTGTTCTATGGCAAAGATGTGGGCTGGCAGATTTAAAAAAGATGCCAATGCCAAACTTGACTCTTTTAATACCTCTTTACCTTTTGATTGTCGTTTGTATAAACAAGATATTCAGGGTTCTTTAGTACATTCAAAAATGTTAGAGAAACAAGGGATTCTATCTAAAAAGGATGTCGATTTGATTCAAGAAGGATTGCATTCCATCTTGGATCAGATTGAATCTCATGAAATTGAATTTACAAAAGCGGAAGATATTCATATGTTTATTGAGGAAAAGCTAACAAATGAAATTGGCGATGCTGGTAAAAGATTGCATACGGCTCGCTCAAGAAATGATCAGGTTGCCTTGGATATACGTTTATATGTAAAGGAAGAAATCATTGAGATACAAAAATTTTTGTTTCAAATATTGGATAGTTTATGTGTGGCTGCCAAATCTCATTTAAAAACATATATGCCAGGCTATACCCATCTTCAAAGGGCCCAACCCATCACTTTTGCGCATTGGTGTATGGCTTATGCGAATATGTTTAAAAGAGATATTATAAGACTTCAAAATACATATTCCTTAATGAATGAATGTCCCTTAGGATGTGCAGCTTTAGCCACTACAACCTATTCAATTGATAGAGAATATACGGCAAGTCGTCTAGACTTTCTTAAACCAACTGATAATTCTTTAGATGGAGTCAGTGATCGAGACTATTGTGTAGAACTATGTTCAGATTTATCACTCATTATGGTGCACCTATCTAGAATGAGTGAAGAAATCATTCAATGGTGTTCATTAGAATTTCATTTTGTCGAACTCGATGATGCGTTTAGTACAGGATCAAGTATCATGCCACAAAAGAAAAATCCCGATATTTGTGAGTTGATTCGTGGAAAAAGTGGTAGAGCTATTGGAGATTTAAATACATTGTTGGTTATGTTGAAAGGTCTTCCTTTGGCCTACAACAAAGATATGCAGGAAGATAAGGAAGCCGTATTCGATTGTATCGATACAGTTAAAGAATGTTTAGATGTTTTTATTCCGATGTTTCAAACAATGAAGATTTGTAAAGATAATATGATGCATGCCTGTTTACATGGCTTTATTAATGCGACAGATCTTGCGGATTATTTAACGAAGAAAGGTTTGCCATTTAGAGATGCTTATCATATTGTGGGACAAATCGTAGGATATGGTATTGAAAATAAAAAATCATTGAATGAATTATCTTTAAAAGAATATAAAAAGTTTCATGCTTCTTTTGAAGAAGATGTATACCAATATATTGATATTGAAACTTGTGTAAACAATCGAAAAGTATATGGTGGACCAAGTCCAGAAAGTGTATCGATTCAAATTCAAAATATTGAAGATTTTATAAAACAAGAGGCATGTTATGAATAAGGTATATATTGATGGACAGTCTGGTACAACAGGACTAGAAATCGTAAAAAGACTGCAGGATCGTAGTGATATTAAATTGTTGATGATACCTGAAGATAAAAGAAAAGATGTAGAAACAAGAAAAGAATATTTAAATTCGGCCGATTTGGTTTTCCTTTGTTTACCAGACAAGGCAAGTGTTGAAGCTGTAAGCTTGATCACAAATTCAAATGTCAAAGTTATTGATGCTTCAACAGCACATCGGACTGTGTGGACATATGGATTTAGTGAATTAGGCTATAAGGATAAAATTGCATCAAGTCAATATGTTGCCAATCCAGGCTGTCATGCATCAGGCTGTATATCTATTTTGTATCCTTTGATTCAAAAAGGCTTGGTGAATCAAACAGAACAGTTTTCTTTTTTCTCTTTAACTGGATATTCTGGTGGAGGAAAAAATATGATCTATCAGTATGAAAATGAAAAAACAATCGATTTAGAAGCGCCAAGAATTTATGGCTTAAATCAGTATCATAAACACTTACCAGAAATTAAAAAGGTGTGTGGATTGGAAAAGGATGTGTTTTTAAATCCGATTGTCTGCGATTACTATCGTGGTATGGCAGTTAGTTTAAATGTGGAAATGGATTATGAAAAGATTTATCTTGTTTTGAAAGATTGGTATAGAGATTCAACTTTGATTCAAGTTGAAAAAACAGATTTAGGAATGATCAGTGCCAATACAATGGCAGGACTGGATTGTATGAAATTGATTGTATCTGGTAATAGTAAAATGTGTACGATCACAAGCCTATTTGATAATTTGGGAAAAGGAGCTTGTGGTGCAGCCATTCAAAATATGAATATTATGTTAGGCTTTGAAGAAGTGGAAGGATTGAATATAGAATGAAAGTTATAGAAAACGGGGTATGTGCTGCGATCGGATTTAAGGCGGGGTCTATCCATTGTGGAATTCGTAAGAATCAGACAAAAGATGATTTGGCATTAATTGTATCGGATACAATTTGTCAAACGGCGGCCGTATACACAAAGAATAAAGTAAAGGCAGCTCCTATACTTGTCACAAAAAAACATTTAATAAATGGTATGAGCCAAGCCATTATTGTCAATTCTGGAAATGCGAATGCTTGTAATCCAAAAGAAATTGAAAATGCTGAATTAGAAGCACAATGTGCAGCTGATTATTTAAATATGGATGTAGAGAATGTGCTAGTCGCATCAACAGGAGTGATTGGACAGGTTTTGCCTATTGAAAAGATTCAAGACAAAGTAAGTGACATTAATTTATCATCAGAGAATAATTCAAATGCAGCTAAGGCTATTATGACAACAGATACGAAAGAAAAGACAGTGGCTGTTGAGTTTAAAATGGGAAGTGTCACATGTCATATGGGAGGTATTTGTAAAGGAAGTGGAATGATCCATCCAAATATGGGTACAATGTTAGCTTTTATCACAACGGATTGTAAAGTGGAACAGAATGTTCTTCAGTCTTGTTTACTCGATAACACAAATAAAACATTTAACCGTGTCAGTGTGGATGGAGATACTTCTACTAATGACATGTGTATTGTGATGGCTAACGGCATGGCACAAAATGAGGTGTTTGAAAAGGAAGTATTTGATCAAGTTTTACATTTTGTGATGGAAGAACTCGCAAAAAAGATTGCGGCCGATGGCGAGGGTGCTGGTAAATTAATGACAGTAACTGTGAATGGTGTAGATGCTTTAGAAAATGCCCAAACTTTGGCAATGTCCGTATGTTCTTCTTCTTTAGTTAAGGCAGCCATGTTTGGTGCGGATGCCAACTGGGGAAGAGTCATTTGTGCACTTGGCTATTCGGGTGTGGAATTTGATCCAGAACTTGTAGATATTTCATTTAAATCCAATGATGAAATTCTTTGTTGCGAAAGCGGGAAAGGCTTGGATTTTGATGAAGAAAAGGCGAAATCCATTCTTTTACAGGAAGAAATTGAAATTATTTGCGATATGCATAGTGGAAATGAGTCATGTACTTGTTGGGGATGTGATCTAACATATGACTATGTAAAAATCAATGGAGATTATAGAACATGATCGATGCGAATGTACTTGTAGAGGCTTTGCCTTATGTTAAAGAATATTCAGGACAAATCGTAGTTGTGAAATATGGTGGAAATGCCATGATTGATGAAGAATTGAAGGCTGCCGTTATAAAGGATGTAACATTATTAAATCTATTAGGGGTACACGTTGTTTTAGTACATGGTGGTGGTCCTGAAATTAATGAAATGTTGTCTAAGACAAACAAAGAATCAAAGTTTTTAAATGGTTTACGTGTTACAGATGATGAAACAATGGATATTGTTCAGATGGTTCTTTGTGGAAAAGTAAACAAAAATCTAGTCAATCTATTAGATAAGGGAATTGGATTGAGTGGAGTCGATGGTAGTTTGTTTGAGGCGAGTTGTTTAGATTCAAAAATGGTCAACGTAGGAAAGATAGAAAAGGTAAATCCCCAAATTATTTTGGATACCTTTGAAAATGGCTATATTCCCGTTGTATCAAGTGTTGCTAAGGCAATAGATAAACTAGGTATTTACAATATCAATGCCGATCTTGCAGCTAGTGAGCTAGCGATTAGTCTACATGCCAAAAAATTGATTTTATTAACGGATGTCAAAGGATTGATGAAAGATCCTAAGGATGAATCTACTTTGATGGAAAGAGTCAAGGTATCTCAGATTCCTTTATTAAAGAAAGAAAAAGTGATTACGGGTGGTATGATCCCAAAAATCGAATGTTGTGTAAAAGCCGTGCGTGAAGGTGTTGAAAGTGTCAATATTCAAGATGGAAGAGTCATGCACTCTTTGTTGATAGAACTATTAAGTGATGAAGGTGTAGGAACCTTGATTGAATAGGAGGAAAGTTATGGAAGAATCAATATATTTAATGCATACCTATAATCGTTTCAACATTGAAATGGAAAGTGGGCAAGGATGCTATTTAAAAGACACAAATGGGAAAGAATATCTCGATTTAACAAGTGGAATTGGTGTGAATTGTTTAGGTCATAATCATCCTGTGCTTGTAGATGCCATTCAAAAACAAGTGGCAACTTTAATGGAATGTTCCAACTTGTATTACAGTAAACCAATGGCGGATGCTGCTAAAAAGTTAGTTGAATATACTGGACTTAGTAAGGTATTCTTTTCAAATTCAGGAGCCGAAGCCAATGAAGGAATGATCAAACTTGCCAGAAAATATTCCTATGATAAATATGGAGCAGGAAGAGATGTCATCATCACTTTAAAACAATCTTTCCATGGTCGTACCATCACTACTTTAAAGGCGACTGGACAAGATAAATTTCATCAATATTATTTTCCATTTACAGAAGGATTTGATTATGCTGCCGCAAATGACATTGAAGATTTAAAGAAGGTAGCCAATGAAAAAACGTGTGCCGTTATGGTGGAATTGATTCAAGGAGAAAGTGGAGTTGTTCCTTTGGACAAAGAGTATGTCAAAGCGGTAGAAGAATTCTGTCATTCTAAGGATATTTTAATCTTGGTTGATGAAGTACAAACTGGAATAGGGCACACAGGAACATTATTCTGTTTTGAACAATATAATGTTTTACCTGATATTGTCACAACCGCAAAAGCTCTTGGTGGAGGGGTTCCAATTGGAGCTGTGATTACAGGAGATAAGTGTAAGGACACATTTGGTCCGGGAGATCATGGTAGTACATTTGGTGGCAATCCATTAAGTTGTAAAGCTGCCGATACAGTTTTATCTATCGTGACAGAACACGGTTTTCTAGATCATGTAAAAGTTGTAGGTGCAGCTTTAAAAACAGGTATTGAAAATATTCATTCAGACAAGATCAAAGAGGTTCGTGGAATTGGTTTGATGCTTGGAATCGTTGTAGATCCAGATAAAAGAGCCGATTATGTACAGGCAATGATGGATAAAGGATTATTAACACTTACGGCAGGTAAGGATGCGATTCGTTTACTTCCACCATTGACATTAAGCTTAAAAGAGGTGGATGAAGCATTATCAATTATGAAGGAGGTGTTTGAATGAAACACTTATTAACGATGGAACAATTGAGTGAAAAAGAAATTCTTTCCATTTTAGAATTGGCGGATCAATTAAAATATGAAAGAAAACATCATATTGAACATCCTTTATTAAAAGGAAAAAGTATTGGCTTGATCTTTCAAAAGTCTAGTACAAGAACGCGTGTTTCCTTTGAAACAGGGGCTTATCAATTAGGAGCACAACCTTTATTTTTATCAAGTAGAGATCTACAGATCGGAAGAGGGGAGCCTGTACAAGATACAGCACGTGTTTTATCGCGTTATTTAGATTGTATTATGATTCGTACGTATGAACAAAAAGAAGTGGAAGATTTGGCAAACTTTGGATCGATTCCTGTTATTAATGGGTTAACGGATTATTGTCATCCATGTCAAGTGTTGGCTGATCTTATGACAATTCGTGAAAAATACGGATTATTAAAAGGCTTGAAGATGTGCTATATCGGATATGGAGACAATATGGCTAATTCCTTGATCGTAGGTGGATTAAAGGTTGGTATGAAGGTGAGTGTAGCCACTCCAAAAGGATATGAGCCTGACAAGCATGTTTTAGAGTTTGCGAAAGATTTCAAAGACTTTGAACTCACAAATGATTGTATCAAGGCTATTCAAAATGCGGATGTTGTCATTACAGATACTTGGGCAAGTATGGGTATGGAAACTGAAAAAGAAAAGCGTGCTAAAGATTTTGCAGGTTTCCAGGTCAATGCCGAATTGATGAAATATGCCAAAGCCAATGCGATGGTACAACATTGTTTACCAGCTTATCGTGGTCAGGAAATCACAGAAGAAGTATTTGAGGCCCATGCGGATGAAATCTTTGAAGAAGCAGAGAATCGTCTACATGCACAAAAGGCGGTCATGGTTCAATTGATGAAAGAAAAAGAGGATTAATTTCCTCTTTTTAAATACATTTTGTGATTTTCTTGTATAATTCAATACCGCTTAATAAGACTTCTTCGTCAAAGTCAAACTTGGCATTATGAAGTGCATATGGGGTTTGTGTGCCTAAAAAGAAGAATACGCCAGGCACTTCTTTTTGGTAGTACGCAAAGTCTTCGGCAATCATTTCAGGATTTCTTAATTGTCTGATTTCTGGGATTTTAGAAATTAGATCACTCACTAATTTCTCATCATTCATAACAGCTGGATAGCCTGTATTGATTGAAATATTGACTTTACAATTGTACTTCTTTTCTTTATCTGCACAAATTCTAAATATTTCTTCTTTCATGGAATCGAAGATATAATCTTGAAAAGCACGTAATGTTCCTTCAAGTCGAGTGTGTCCACTAATTACATTTCGTACCGTACCACTTTCCATTCTTCCAAAGCGAAGTAAGCGATAATATTCATTTGGGATTTCTTTTTCCATCGCATAAATTTCTAAAAGGATTTCAGCTCCAATTTCTAAGGCGTCAATTCCTTCTTTATATTTGGCGGCATGACTTTCTTTTCCATAAATATCAATGTTGATTTCACTAGCGCGAGCCATAAATTCATTTTTTCGTGTGGCGACAACCCCTTTTTCAAGTACAGGCCATAAGTGAGTTCCAAAGATATATTGAACATGATATTTTTTTAGAATGTTATCTTCACAAATTAAATGTGCACCTCCTGGACTTTCTTCTCCGGGTTGGAAAATTAAAAGAATGTTTTTATCTAATGTTTTGTAATATGTATTTAATTCTTTCGCAAATCCTAGAAGCATGGCCATATGCCCATCGTGTCCGCAGGCATGCATTTTACCTGGATTTTTACTTTTAAATTCAAGATTTGTTTGTTCAGTCACAGGCAGTGCATCCATATCGCTTCGAAAGGCGAGAGTGTGTTCTTTTTGATTGTCAAAGTAAGCAAATATTGTACTTTTAAGTGGTACAGAAACTATACAATCGAATTCTTCTAATACACTTAAAATGTAATTTGTGGTTTCTGGTAAGTCTAGTTCTAATTCGGGAATCTGGTGAAGGTCTTTTCTATATTTTTTAATGGTTTCTAACATAAATTTCTCCTTTTTTGTATATTTTACATAGAAATGTAATAAAATACAAATTATCTTGAAACAAAATGTAAGTAGTGTTATAATTTTCACATCTTAGGATAGAGGCGCGAATACGACAAGTAAATACAGAGCTGGCGAGCGTTTGATGTATTTATGAAGCAAGTTTGCCGAATGTGTTTTTTAGGCATAAAGAACATGTGGGCCAATGGAGAATATCTGTTGGACTGTCTACGCTAGTAGGAGTGCTATCAAATGATTTTGTTTTTATTTACATGTCAGTTTGATGGCTGGCATGTTTTTTAGTTTTAAGAGGTGAATTATGAAGATTTCAAATGTGGAAGTAAAGGATTTAGTAAATACATATGGTAGTCCTTTGTATGTATACAATCAAAGAATGATTGAAGATAAATTGAATGCGTTTAAAAATTGTTTAAAAAGTTCTGAATTTGAATGTGATGTGATCTATGCATCCAAGGCTTTTAACTGCAAGGCCATGATTCAATTGGTGTCAAAGATGGATTGTTCTTTAGATGCTGTCAGTGGTGGAGAATTATATACGGCTTATGCAGCTGGATTTGATATGGCTCGTGTTTATTTTCATGGCAATAATAAATCGATGGATGAGTTGAAAATGGCTTTGAAGTATAAAGTGGGAACGATCATTGTTGATAACCTTATGGAAGCTCAATTGTTGAGTGAATTGGCTAAGAATATTGATTATACTGTATCCATTTTATTAAGGGTCAACCCAGGTATTGAAGCACATACGCATGAATATATTGTGACAGCTAATATTGATAGTAAGTTTGGAATTTCAATTGAGAAAAAATCAGGTATTTTAGAATTGATTCAAATTATCAATGCTTGTCCAAACTTATCTTTTGATGGATTCCATGCACATATTGGATCGCAGATCTTTGACAAGGAAGCCTTTGTACAAGAAGTCAATAAGGTGTGTGAGTTTGTTTCAAACTTAGGTGTTGATGTATCCACATTAAATTTTGGTGGAGGTTTTGGCGCTGTATATACGGATGAAGATACACCCATTCCTGTGGATATAGTATGTGATACTTTGATTGAAGCCGTGAAATGTAATATAGAAAAATATGCATTAAATATCAATAAAATTTGTATTGAACCAGGACGAAGTATTGTGGCGGAAGCGGGAAGCACAGTTTATACAGTTGGTTTTATGAAGGAAACACCGCATAAAAATTATATCTTTGTGGATGGAGGTATGAGTGATAATATTCGTCCTGCATTATATCAGGCTAAATATAGTTGTGTGATTGATGGAAAAGAAAATGAAATGGCAAGTAAACACTACAAAGTTGCGGGTAAGTGTTGCGAATCTGGAGATGTGATCATTGAAGATGCATACTTACCTGAAGCAAAACCGAATGATTTGCTTGTAGTGAAAACTACAGGTGCTTATGGTTATTCTATGGCAAGTCACTACAATAAAGCGTGTGGCTTACCGGTCATTTTTTGTAAGGATGGAAATAGCCAGTGTGTGATTCGTGGTGAAAATTATGAAGATTTGATTCGATTGGAGAATGATTTATGCGCATAAAGTTTAGTAAGTATCATGGTTTAGGAAATGATTTTATTCTTACAAGATATATTGAAGGTATTGATATTCCAACATTGGTTCAAGCTTGTTGTTCTAGACATACAGGTATTGGTGCGGATGGAATGATTTTTGTGAAGGAAGATCCACTTGAAATGGTTTACTACAACCAAAATGGTTCTAGAGCTCCGATGTGTGGCAATGGCATCCGTTGCTTTGCGGCTTATTGTTTTGATGAAGGTATCAATACAGATGAAGTTGTTCCTGTACAAACCTTGGCTGGTGAAAAAATCGTACATCTTATATCTACGTCTCCATTTGAAGTTTGTGTAGATATGGAACAACCGTTGTATGATAATCATTTGATTGATGTAGATGAACATGAAAATGTGTGGAAAAGAGAAGTTTGTGGAGTGGATACATATAGTTTGTTTATGGCCACAACCCATACGGTTGTCTTTGTGGATGATGCGTTTAGTGAAAAAAATGTTGAACTAGGAAGAAGAATTTGTCACGATCCCTTATTTAAAAAACAAACCAATGTGAATTTTATACAAGTGATAGATGATACACATATTACGGTTATGACTTATGAAAGAGGCTGTGGTATTACGCTTGCGTGTGGAACGGGCGCTTGTGCAAGTGTTGTCGTCGCAAATAAATTGGGCTTTGTTCAGAGTGAATGTGAAGTTCAATTAAAATTAGGTAGTTTAAAAATTGAAGTGAAGGACCATGTATATATGACGGGCCCTGCAAAAAAGATATGTGAAGGAGAATTTGTATGTTAAAAGGATCAATTGTAGCTTTAGTAACACCATTCCACGAGGATGGTACAGTGAATTTTGAAAAGTTAGGTGAATTGTTGGATTGGCAAATTGAAAATTCAACAGATGGAATCTTGATTTTAGGAACATCGGGAGAAAGTAGTACAATGACGCACGAAGAAGATGATGCGGTAGCTCTTTATACGATTGAAAGAGTCAATCATCGTGTACCTGTTATTGTAGGAGCGGGTTCAAACTGTACGCAAACGGCTTTGGAAAAAAGTTTGAAGTATCAGAATATGGGGGCTGATGCCTTACTGTTGATTAGTCCTTATTATAATAAAGCCAATACGCAAGGTATGATTCGTCACTTTACAACGGTTGCAGATGCCGTTCAAATCCCTATTATTTTATATAATGTGCCAGGACGTACGGGTTGTCACATTGATGAAGAGGCGGTTAAAGTATTGAGTAAACACCCAAATATTTGCGGCATCAAAGAGGCGAGTGGAAATATCAGTTATGCCACAAATATTGCGCGTTATTTAAGTGATGACTTTGTGATGTATTCAGGGAATGATGACATGATTACTTCGATGATGGCACTAGGTGCTAGTGGAGTCATTAGTGTTTTGGCAAACTGCTTACCTAAAGAAACACATGAAATTGTGCAGGATTATTTGGATGGAAATGTAAAGGCAAGCTTAGAAAAACAATTGAAATATTTAGATTTTATTCATGCTTTATTTATTGAAGTCAACCCAATTCCGGTGAAACAGGCATTGAATTATATGGATAAAGAAGTTGGTGGATATCGTTTGCCTTTATGCGAAATGGATGAAGAGTATGCCAAAATTTTAAAAGCCGCAATGGAGGACTTGGGATTATGTTAAAAATAGCGATTGTAGGTACAGGAAAAATGGGTTCTCTTATAAAGGAAACAGCTCAAAATCAAGGTATGGAAGTAGTTCATTGTTTTGAGAAAGGAATCGATGATCATTGTATGGATGTAGATGTTGTGATTGATTTTTCACATCCCAATAATTTAGCGAGTGTCTTAAATTTTGTGAAAACGAAAAAGTGTGCTTTAATCTATGGAACAACGGGATTAAGTGAGAATCAAATCGATAGCTTAAAACAAGTTTCAGATGAAATCCCTTTATTTTATTCGGCAAACTTTTCATATGGTATTGCCGTATTTGAACAGATTCTAAAACAATTTGCGCCTTTATTAAAGAATGATTTTGATATGGAAGTACAGGAGATTCATCATAATCAAAAGCAGGATGCGCCTAGTGGTACAGCCAAAATGTTAGTGAATGCTTTAGATCCAGAAGATGAGTATACAAAGGTATATGGCAGAAGTGGTTTTACAGGAAAACGCCAACATGAAATTGGAATTCATTCGCTTCGTGGAGGTACTGTGGCAGGAGAGCATACAGTGTATTTCTTTGGAGATAATGAAACGTTAGAAATCAAGCATAGTGCTAATTCGCGCCAGATCTTTGTGAATGGCGCATTAAAGGCGGCCAAGTTTGTGGTCAATCAAAAACCAGGTTTATATAGTATGGAAGATATGATGTAGGAGGTATATATGGAAGCAGAACAAATTATTCGTTATATTCAAACGGCTGAAAAGAAAACGCCGGTAAAAGTATATTTTAATTCAGAAAGAGAGATTTCTTTTCCAAATTGTAAAGTCTTTGGCAATGTTGTATTTGGGGATTGGAAAGATATAGAACCTGTTCTTTTGATGAATCCAGAAGTGGACTATGAAGTCGAAAACAATTGTCGTAATAGTG
Organism: Holdemanella hominis; assembly: GCF_014306155.1. NCBI lineage: Bacteria > Bacillati > Bacillota > Erysipelotrichia > Erysipelotrichales > Erysipelotrichaceae > Holdemanella > Holdemanella hominis. The sequence continues at coordinate 19,233 of NZ_JACRWH010000029.1, forward strand.
CTGTTCCTATGTTGGATCTAAAAAATATTCATGCACGTATTGAACCAGGTGCATTTATTCGTGAACAAGTTGAAATTGGAGATAATGCCGTTATTATGATGGGGGCTATTATTAATATTGGTGCTGTCATTGGTGAAGGTACTATGATTGATATGGGAGCCGTTTTAGGTGGAAGAGCTACTGTAGGAAAACATTGTCATATTGGAGCTGGAGCTGTACTTGCAGGTGTCATTGAACCAGCTAGTGCAACACCGGTTATCATTGAGGATGATGTTTTAGTTGGTGCCAATGCCGTAGTGATTGAAGGGGTACATGTAGGTAAAAATGCTGTTGTTGCAGCTGGTGCCGTAGTTATTGATGATGTGCCAGAAAATGCGGTAGTTGCAGGATGTCCTGCAAGAGTCATTAAAATGAAGGATGAAAAGGCTACACAAAAGACAAAGTTAGAGGATGCTTTAAGGAATCTTTAGGGATTCCTTTTTATTTGTACATTACTAAAATACGTGATTTGCATGTAAATGGGGAGTGAACTTCAGAAAATGAATTGAAATTTAGTAATAATATAATGGAGATCAGTGATATTTATGGATGTATAAATATTGTGATTGTTTTTATATTGAAATGTTATAACAATAGTTTTATAATGAAATTGAATGTTATAACAATTAGACAGGAGGCAATTATGGAAATTAAAGACGCAAAAGTATTTCATGATTATTTAAATGGTGTAATTGAAGGTGAGGGTGTAAAGAAGAGAACAAAATTGTATTCGAATGCTAAAACATTCTATAAGAGTGTGGATTCAAGTGTTTCAGATGATCAAATTATGTATGAAGTGTATTCGTATGAACATGATGGTTTGTGTTATGGATTGACTGTGATGCAGCCAGTATGCGTGAATGGCGAATGTAATGTAACGCGTGGACATTTCCATGAAAGTTTAGATTGTGATGAAATCTATTGTGGCATGGGTGGTGAAGGTCTTCTTTTATTGATGGATGAAGATTATCATTGTCATGCTGAAAAAGTAAAAGTGGGAAGTGTTCACTATATTAATGGTCATTTGGCACATCGCCTTGTGAATACGGGAAATAGTGAGTTGAAAGTACAATGTATGTGGCCAAGCAATGCGGGTCATGATTATAAGCGTGTAGAAGAGCATCCTTTTACAGTAAGAGTGTATAAGGAAAATGGTGAATTGAAGGTGGAGGAAGAATGAGTTATTTAAATTTTAAATCGGAATATGATCGTTTTCCTAAGACGACAATAAAGAATCATAGAGCGTTTCATGGATATGATGCAATTTATCAGGAGTTAAATAAGAAAATTAATAATAGGAGTGTTGTAGTCTTTGATTATTATCCAGGCGTAGATGAGAATGAAGTATATGAACTCATCAAACGCTTCAATTTTTCTTTGGAAATCAATATGCATGATATTTTTAAGGATGGAAAAACCATGACCGAACAAATGAAATACAATCTAACGGATGATCGTGTGTTTGGTAAGATGTATTATGGTAATCTTGTGGATTTTATGGATGAAGATAAACTAGAAGAAGCTAAAGACAAAATCAATGAACATAAAGGCTCTGTCATTGTATATGGAGTGGGTGCTAGTTTAGTAAGTCATGGCGATATGTATGTTTACTTTGATATGGCACGTTGGGAAATTCAACTACGCTATCGTAAAGGGATGGCTAACTATAATGCGACAAACTTTGATGAAGATATTTTAAAGAAATATAAGCGTGGTTATTTTATTGAATGGCGTATTGCCGATAAGCATAAGGCTGAAAGATTTGAAAGTTTTGATTATGTGGTGGACACAAACAAATCAAACGATCCAAAGATGATTTCAAGTGATACTTTTAAAGAAAGTTTAAGTCTACTTGCTCAAAAACCATTTCGTACAGTACCATACTTTGATCCAGGCGTATGGGGTGGTCAATGGATGAAGGAAGTTTGTAACTTAGACAAGAATCAGTCCAATTATGCATGGAGCTTTGATGGTGTGCCAGAAGAAAACAGCATTCTATTTGACTATGATGGAGTTACATTTGAACTTCCAGCTATGGATTTAGTGTTGTATCAACCAAAAGAATTATTGGGAGAACAAGTCTATGCTCGTTTTGGGGCAGAATTTCCAATTCGCTTTGACTTTCTAGATACGATGGAAGGACAAAACTTGTCTTTACAAGTACATCCATTAACGGAATATATTAAAAAGAATTTTGGTATGAGTTATACACAAGATGAGAGTTATTATATTCTAGATGCCAAAGAAGATGCACATGTGTATTTAGGTCTAAAAGAAGATATTCAACCCAATGAAATGATTTCTGATTTAGAGTCTGCGCAACGTGGTGAAATTGTATTTGATGCGGATAAATATATCAATAAGTTTCCGGCAAAGAAACATGATCATTTCTTAATTCCAGCAGGAACTTGTCATTGTTCAGGAAAGAATGCGATGGTATTAGAAATTAGTGCTACACCTTATATCTTCACATTTAAATTGTGGGACTGGCAAAGACTAGGCTTAGATGGACTTCCTCGACCTATTAATATTGAACATGGAAAACATGTCATTCAATGGGATCGTACGACAAAATGGGTCAAAGAAAACTTGGTCAATGCGACTTATGAAGTAAAAGAAGATGGAAATGATTGTAAGATCGAACATACGGGACTTCATGAATTAGAATTTATTGAAACAAGAAGATATACAATCAACAATGATTCATTCCATAAAACACATGGTACAGTGAATATGTTGAATTTAATTGATGGAAAGAGTGCCATTATTGAAGGTGACTTTGAACCATTCATTGTGCATTATGCAGAAACCTTCATTATTCCTGCAAGTATCAAGGAATATACAATCAAGCCTTATGGTTGTGATGAAATTAAAGTATTAAAGGCATATGTAAGAAACTAAAGTAATGGACATTTTTGGCCTAAAGAAAAAACCTGAGAGTTTATGATCTTTCAGGTTTTCTTAGCCTTTTAAGGCATCTAATTCTTCTTGAGCTAAAGCTCTAAATTCACCTAATGGTAAATCATTTAGTTTTAAAGGACCAAACTCAATACGTTGGAGATAGGTAACAGTGCAGTTTGCCTTTTCAAACATTCTTTTAACTTGGTGGAATTTTCCTTCATGAATCGTTAGATAGGCTTTATTTGTATCTAAAATTTCTAGCTTTGAAGGGGCTGAAGTAAATTCCTCAAATTCCATAGGCTGATTAAAGAAGTCTACGGCATTTTCTGGTAAAGTTCCATCAAATTCAACATAGTATTTTTTATCTACATGTTTTTTTGGTGATAATACTTCATGCGTTAATTTACCATCGTTGCTGATGAGTAATAATCCTTCTGTATCTATATCCAATCTTCCAACTGGATACAAATCGTGTCTTTGGCTTTGGACAAGTTCCATGACTGTAGGATAGAGCATATCTTCTGTGGCGCTCACATAGCCTTGAGGCTTATTTAAAATATAGTATTCGTATTCTACATAGCTTACAGGTTCATCATCCACACAAACACGATCATCTTCTTTTACGTTATAGTCTGCCTTTTTTATGGTTTCATCATTAATGGTAACCCAGCCGTTTTTAATTAATTTTTTTACATCGTTTCTTGTGCCAAATCCCATATGTGATAAATATTTGTCAAGTCTCATTGATAACGCCATCCTTTCGCATATTTATTTTTTAATGAGCCTTTAGAAAGTTTCGCAAATCCTAAAGGGAAGTTATTTACGCAAACAAGTGTCCATCCAGATGTTTTTTTGTCTAAATCCTTTACATCTAGAGTTTCACCTTTTAAGTATTTAATAACACGCTCATCTTCAATCGAGAAGTTTAATACATTTTTAAATTGTTCAGGACAAAGGGCAAGGGCAAGGCTTTGACTTGGCTCAAAATGTTTACCTTTGAGTTGACCTAATAATAAGCCAGATCTTAAGACGCGATAGCCTTTATAAGCTTGAAAATCACTGTTTAACCAGATGACCTTGTCCTTTTTGATTTTAATGGCTCCCTTATTTAATTTAACCAATCGTAAAAAATCAGTAACACAATCATCAAGCCTATCGCTTGGCTCCAGTCTTATTTTTTTATGTTTTGTTTCTCCGTCTTTGACAAGTAAAGCTACAAAGTGACCTTCTCCCTTGATTTTATGTGGATATAAACGAACACATTCCTTCATGTTTACACCTGGCATCATACCATCAATTTTATTAATAGGAACAAGATGTAAGTCTGGATGTTTGTCTAATACATCTTGAATAACTTCTTCATTTTCGTGAATCGAAAAAGTACAAGTGGAATAGACAATGGATCCACCTGGCTTTAACATGGATACAGCAGCATTTAAAATGTTTTTTTGAATAGGCGGATAGAACGTATCGTCTTTTTCAATCCAGCTTTTGATTAAGTCCGGCTCTTTTCGAAACATGCCTTCACCACTACATGGGGCATCCACTAGAATCTTATCAAATGTTTCTGGATAATGTTGTTCCATGTTTGTCAAATCTTCACTGGTAACCCAAGCATTGTCACAACCAAATAGTTCGATGTTCTTTAAGAGTCCTTGGCATCTTGAAGAACTTATATCATTTGAAATTAAAAGTCCATTATGATTGAGCTTTGTCGCAAGCTTTGTGCTCTTTCCACCAGGAGCTGCACACGTATCTAATACAATATCATTTTCGTCTACAGGAAGCACTTGAGCTGGTAACATAGCACTTGGTTCTTGAAGATAGTAAAGGCCTGCATAATAGTAGGGGTGTTTACTGGGTTTATCTTCACTTGAATAATAGAAGCCATCGTTTGTCCAAGGGATGGGTTCTAGTTTAAAAGGGGAAATCTTTAAGAATTCTTCAACAGAAATCTTTAGTGTATTGACTCTTAAACCATAATATCTATCATGATCAAAACTATTTAGATAATCTTCATATTCTTCTTGAAGAAGCTCTTTCATTTGTTCTTTAAATTTAACTGGAAGTTCCATTATAGATCAAATGCCTTTCCAAGTGCTTGAACGGCTTTAACTTTATCTTTCTTTTCAATTGTTAATGAGATAGAGATTTCACTAGAAGTAATCATATAATACTTAATGCCATTTTCACTTAAGATGTTTAATACTTTACTGGCAATACCTGAATGTGTAGAAATACCAAGTCCTACTAAAGACAATTTAATGTATCCAAGCATTTGATGTACAGGATATTCTTTTGAGGCATGTTCCATGATTTGATTGCTTTGTTCTTCAGAACAATATAAAGTAAAGTTGGCTAGACCTTCATCATCTAATTGTTGTGAAATTGTATCTAGGTTGATATTTAAATCGGAAATCATCTTAAATAGTTTTCCTAAATAAACACCATCATTAGGTAAGTGCATAAAGCGCATGATCGCATAGTCATCTTTTACACTTAAACCTGTAATTGGCATATCTTCTAATTCTTTATGCATAATCCAAGTTCCTTTCTCTAAATCTGTTTCCAAAGCTTTTCCTAAGAAAAGGGGAACATTATATTTACTGGCTAGTTCGACACTTCGAGTTTCTAATACTCCAGCTCCTAAACAGGCCATCTGCATCATTTCTTCATAAGAAATGGATTTTAGCTTTTTAGCACGCGTATATAATCTTGGGTCAATTGTATAAACTCCATCTACATCGGTAAAAATGTGGCATTGATAACCAAGTTTTGCGGCAATCGCAACCGCTGTTGTATCACTTCCACCACGACCTAAAGTAGTGATGTCTCCATATTCAGTAGCGCCTTGAAAGCCGGCTACAACAACAACTTTTCCCTGGTCTAAATGAGATTGTATTGTAGTTGTATCAATATCTTTGATCAAAGCACGAGAATGGTGTTTACTTGTTAGAAAACCGGCTTGATAGCCAGTTAAGCTGATCGCATCCACACCTATTGAATTCATCGCAATCGCAAGAAGTGTAATTGTTTGTTGCTCGCCCGTAGATAATAAAGAATCCAATTCTCGTTTGTTTGGATTGTTTGTGACACTATGAGCTAATTCTATTAATTTATTTGTGGTTTTTCCCATGGCACTCGCAACAATGACTAGATTGTGACCTTGTTCTTTCATGTGTTTGGCATGAAGTGCAATATCCTGAATCTGTTCAATGGTTCCAACGCTGGTTCCACCATATTTTTCAACTATATTCATATTTTATTCTCCAACCACACTATTTTAGCATATAAGACACATTTAATAAATTAGGATATAAAGCTAAAATCAACACTCATACAACGTCTTATATAAATTGACTTCTGGACATATATCTTTATTTCGAATGCCACTTAAGATGTTGTTAATCT